>NZ_MJYA01000061.1:0-1693 GCF_001763075.1 Campylobacter sp. BCW_4321
AAGAATTCAAAACCAACTTTCTTATAAACTAGGACAAGCTTTGATTTTAAATTCTAAAAGTGTATTCGGTTTTTTATCTTTACCTTTTATAATATTAAGTATTGTTATTTCACATAAACAAGAACAAAAAGCTTATAAATTTAAAGTAAAGAAAAATCCAAATTTAGCTTTACCTCCTTTAAGTTCATATGATGATTATAATGAAGCTTTAAAAATAAAAAATCATTTTTCTTATAAATTAGGAGAAGAATTTATTAAGGCTAGTAAAAATTGGTATAAAGGTAGATTATTCTTATTGCCTTATAGAGTTTTTAAGCTTTATAAGAAATTTAGGAAAAAACAATGAAAACTGCTTATATTCATATAGGGACACCAAAAACAGGAACAACAAGTATTCAAAAATTTTTACATAAAAATAAAAGTATTCTTTTATATAATAATTTTTTATATCCAGAATCATTTATTTTGAATAAAGAATATGATCCTCAACATTGGGATTTGAGTATATTGTGCAATAATTATAACGATTCTATCGTAGATAAAAAAATTATGTTATTGAAAAAAGAAATTAATACAAGTTGCGTTGATAATATTCTAATATCATCAGAAGCTTTTTGGGCTATGATTGATTCTCAACATAGTGTTTTAAATTTAAAAAAAATATTAAATTTTTTAGGTTTTATGAAAGTCTATATTATTGTATATCTAAGACCTCCCGAAGATGTATGGCAATCTTTATGCTCAGAATTTTTAAAAAATTGGACAGATAATGAGTTGGCATTTAAAAAGTATTTTCAAAATCCTTTTTTAAAGCATATACTAGAATATAAAAAAATATTATCTTGGTATTTAAATATTTTTACAAAGGAAAATGTTATTATAAGACCATTTAATAAAGAAGATTTTGTTGAACAAAATCTTCTTTATGATTTTTTGAATATTATCAATATTGATAAAAAAGGATTTGAAAATATTGACAATTCGAACATATCTTTAGATTTAATTGGGATGGAATTACTATCATCTCTTAATAAATTTTCTAGTTTTTATATTTATCCTAGATATTATGATCTAATACCTTTTTTTGACAAACATTTTACCTCAAAAAACCCTGAGCTTAAATTTCAACCACCAAAAGAAATATATCAATCTTATATAGATTATTTTGAAAAGTCGAATGAATGGGTTAGAAAAGAATTTTTTCCACATAAAGAAAGATTATTTCCCAAAAAAGATATGAGCACTTATAAAGAAAACTATGAGCTTAGAGAAATGAAACCAGAATATTGGGATAAAATAGCTGAATTTATAGCAGATATCATTAAAACAAAAAATGAAAATATTCTCAATCTTAATCAAACTTTAGAAATTAAAAACCAAGAGCTCAGTAATCAAACTAATCAAATTCATAATTTAAATACATCATTAGAAAATAAAGAGAGCCTATTAACTATAAAGGAAAATCAAATTCATGGTTTAAATGAAACACTAAATTTCCAAAATAATTACGGAAAAGCTAAAACAAGAATTCAAAACCAACTTTCTTATAAACTAGGACAAGCTTTGATTTTAAATTCTAAAAGTGTGTTAGGTTATCTATCTTTACCTTTTATAATATTAAGTATTGTTGTTTCACATAAACAAGAACAAAAGGCTTATAAATTTAAAGTAAAGAAAAATCCAAATTTAGCTT
>NZ_MJYA01000061.1:1743-9202 GCF_001763075.1 Campylobacter sp. BCW_4321
GAAAAAGAATGTTTTACTTATAAATTAGGAGAAGAATTTATTAAGGCTAGTAAAAATTGGTATGGGGGTGGGTATATTAAATTTTATTTTAA
Source organism: Campylobacter sp. BCW_4321 (assembly GCF_001763075.1). Lineage (NCBI taxonomy): Bacteria > Pseudomonadati > Campylobacterota > Epsilonproteobacteria > Campylobacterales > Campylobacteraceae > Campylobacter > Campylobacter sp. BCW_4321. The sequence continues at coordinate 1,836 of NZ_MJYA01000061.1, forward strand.
AGATGTGCCTAGGTTGAAGAGAGAAATAAATCAAGAAAGGAAATAATCATGGCAATAGAATTTGACATACAAGAATCAAAAATTTTAAAAGGAGTGTATATTATAACTCCTAACAAATTTAGAGATTTAAGAGGTGAAATTTGGACAGCTTTTACAAGCGAAGCTATAGATAATCTTTTGCCAAATGGATTAAAATTTATACATGATAAATTCATACATTCTAAACGTAATGTTATTCGCGGTATCCATGGCGATGTAAAAACTTATAAGTTAGCTACTTGTGTCTATGGAGAAGTGCATCAAGTTGTGGTTGATTGCAGAAAAGATTCACCAACTTATTTGAAGCATGAAAGATTCATCATAAATCAAGATAATCAGCAAATCATTTTAGTTCCAGCAGGTTTTGGAAATGCTCATTATGTTAGTAGTGAAAGTGCAGTGTATTACTATAAATGTGCTTATTTAGGAGAATATATGGATGCGCATGATCAATTTACTTATGCATGGAATGATGAAAGAATTGGTATAGATTGGCCAACAAATTCTCCTATCCTTTCAGAGCGTGATATTTTAGCGATGAGTAAGGATAAATGATGCAAAAAGATTCTAAAATTTACATAGCGGGTCATAGTGGTCTTGTGGGTAGTGCTATACTTAATGAACTTAAGCAACAAGGTTATAAAAATCTTGTTTTTAAAACTCATTTTGAACTCGACTTAACAAATCAAAAAGCTGTGGCTGATTTTTTTGAGAGAGAAAAGCCAGAATATGTTATTTTAGCAGCAGCTAAAGCGGGTGGAATTCTAGCTAATAATACTTATCGTGCTGATTTTATTTATCAAAATTTAATGATAGAGTGCAATGTTATTCATAATGCTTATTTACATAAAGTAAAAAAACTACTTTTCATAGCTTCAACTACGGTTTATCCTAAAAATGCAACATTGCCAACTAGTGAAGAGCAAATGTTAAGTGGAGATCTTGAGTATACTAACAAACCTTACGCAATTGCTAAAATTTCAGGCTTGATGCTTTGTGAAAGTTATAATTTGCAATACAATACAAATTTTATAGCAATCACTCCTACAAATTTATATGGCAATAATGACAAATTTGATCTTGAAAAATCTCATGTATTGCCTGGAATTTTAAGAAAAATGCATTTAGCCAAGCTTTTAAATGAAAAGCGATACGAGGACTTATTAAATGATTTAAAATTTGATTCCATTGAAGAAGCTAAGAATTATTTAAAAAAATTTGGTGTAGATGAGAATAATGTTGAAATTTGGGGTAGTGGAAAGCCTACAAGAGAATTTTTACATAGTCAAGATTTAGCAAATGCTTGTTTATTTATCATGAATAATATAGATTTTAAAGATTTAAAAGGTGATAATACTGAGATTATCAATACCCATTTAAATATAGGTCCGCATAAGAATATCACTATCAAAGAATTAGCAGAATTAATCAAAAATATAGTAGGATTTAAGGGAAAATTAGTTTTTAATTCAAATCGTCCAGATGGGGCAATGCAGAAATTTACAGATTGCTCAAAAATTCATTCTTTAGGCTGGAAACATAAAATTGATTTAGAAAAAGGAATCCAAATGATGTATCAGTGGTATAAAAGGAGGGAATTATGAATAAATGTCCATTGTGTGAAGATGAAGAAGATTTAAAACAATTGTTTGAAGCTAGTAATGCTTTTGTTTCTGTTGCTGAAATACAGAAATTTCCATATAAAAAAAGTGATAATTATTGCAAAGGAGATTTGGACATAGAGATTGTTCAGTGTAATAAATGTGGGTATATTTATAATACGAAATTTGATAATAATAAAATGCAAAAAGCGTATTGTAGTGGAGAGTATATTACTCCTATAACACTTTCAAAAACTATGAATTCATATGTAAAATTTTTAAGAGATAAAATTAAACAATATGCTAAAAAAGATAGTATTTTTTTAGAGATAGCACCAGGTGGTTGTGATTTGCTTTTTGCTTTATCTAAGGATTCTAAATTTATTTATAGTGTCGATCCTTCTGTAACTCCAAGCACCCTATTAAAAGATGTACAAAATATTCAACATATTAAAGGTTGTTTTTCTTATGATGTGATAAATCAAAAGCTTTCTCATAAAATAGATTTTATAATTTCTAGGCATTTGATTGAGCATATAGATACACCTAGAAAATTTTTAGAAGATATAGTAAAAATTATAGCAAATAATGGGATTATCTATTTGGAAACCCCAAATATTCTAAATATTTTTGAGTCTAAGCGTTTTTATGAAATTCGTCATGAGCATTGTGGATACTATCAAAATGCAACATTGATAAATATAATGAAAGAATTTGGATGCGAATTGCTCGAATGTCTAAGTTTATATGAAGGTCAGTGGCTAGGTTGGTTCTTTAAAAAAAATAGTAATTTTTGTCAATCAAAAGAAGATTTTAAAGTTTTTGATGAAACAATAAACATTGAATTAATTAATGAAAAAAATAAACTAGAACAATTATTATTAAACTATCAAAAAATAGCCATATATGGGGGGGGGTCTCATGCTAATTCTTTAATTAGTTATTTATCTACAAACATTTGTAAAAAAATTGTTTGTGCTATTGATAAAGATAAAAGAAGACATGGAACTTATTTGCAAAATTCTGATATTTTGATATTAGAGCCTAGTATTGAGAATTTAAAAAATATAGATTGTATAGTTATGGCTATGCCGATTTATGAAAAAATTGTTTTTGAAAAAGAGATTTTAAAAATTTTAACCGAAGGAAAGCTTGGACTAGATATAATTTTTACTAGCAATATAATACAAACAAAAAGTCAATGCTTTAAAGGATAAATCATGGAAAAAACAGCATTAATTACAGGATTTACAGGGCAAGTTGGCTCACAAATGGCAGATTTCTTGCTAGAAAACACAGACTATGATGTTATAGGTATGATGCGTTGGCAAGAACCTATGGACAATATCTATCATTTAAGCGATAGGATTAATAAAAAAGATAGAATCAGTATTTTTTATGCAGATTTAAATGATTACTCTAGTCTTCAAAAACTTTTCGAGAGTCAAAGGCCTGATGTAATTTTTCACCTAGCAGCTCAATCTTATCCAAAAACTTCTTTTGATATACCTATAGAAACATTACAAACAAATATCATAGGAACAGCAAATATTTTGGAAAACATTAGAATTTTAAAGGCAAAAGATGGATATGACCCTGTAGTACATATCTGCTCTTCAAGTGAAGTTTATGGTAGAGCAAAAACAGGTGTTAAACTTAATGAAGAAACAGCTTTTCACGGTGCAAGTCCTTATAGCATAAGCAAAATTGGCACTGATTATTTGGGAAGATTTTATGGCGAAGCTTATAACATTCGCACTTTTGTTACAAGAATGGGAACGCATAGTGGCCCAAGACGTTCTGATGTATTTTTTGAAAGCACAGTTGCAAAACAAATTGCTTTGATTGAAGCGGGTTATCAAGAGCCTGTTATCAAGGTTGGAAATCTTTCGAGTGTAAGAACCTTTCAAGATTGTCGTGATGCTATAAGGGCTTATTATCTACTTTCTCTTGAAAGTGAAAAAGGAAAAGTTCCTTGCGGGGAAGCTTTTAATATAGCAGGAGAAGAGGCTTTTAAGCTCCCTGAAGTTATAGATATATTGCTAAATTTTAGTGATATGGGGGGGGGGTATTGAGGTAAGACAAGTTGAAGATAGGATGCGTCCTATTGATGCTGACTATCAAATGTTTGATAATAGTAAAATAAAGAGTTTTATCGATTGGAAGGCTGAAATTCCTGTTAGACAAATGCTTAAAGATTTGCTAAATCATTGGAGAAATGAAATTAAGAGAGGCAGAATTCCTTTAAATCGATAAAACCATCAATTTAAAGGAAAAATATGTCAAAAAAAGTTTTAATTACAGGTGGTGCAGGTTATATAGGTTCGGTTTTAACACCGATTTTACTTGAAAAAGGTTATGAAGTTTGTGTTATTGATAATTTGATGTTTGATCAAATCTCTCTTTTATCTTGTTCTCATAATAAAAATTTTACTTTTATAAATGGCGATGCTATGGATGAAAATCTTATTAGACAAGAGGTAGCAAAAGCTGATATTATTATTCCTCTAGCTGCTTTGGTTGGAGCTCCACTTTGTAAAAGAAATCCAAAATTAGCCAAAATGATCAATTATGAAGCTATAAAAATGATCAGTGATTTTGCAAGTCCTTCTCAAATATTTATTTATCCCAATACAAATAGCGGTTATGGTATAGGAGAAAAAGATGCAATGTGCACTGAAGAATCTCCCTTGCGTCCTATCTCAGAATATGGGATCGATAAAGTGCACGCGGAGCAATATTTGCTTGATAAAGGAAATTGTGTAACTTTTCGTTTGGCTACTGTTTTTGGAATTTCACCTAGAATGAGACTTGATTTACTTGTTAATGATTTTACCTATCGTGCATATAAAGATAAATTTATAGTGCTTTTTGAAGAGCATTTTAGACGCAATTATATTCATGTTCGCGATGTGGTTAAAGGATTTATTCATGGAATTGAGAATTATGATAAGATGAAGGGTCAGGCTTATAATATGGGATTAAGTTCTGCAAATTTGACTAAAAGACAGCTTGCTGAAACGATTAAAAAGTATATTCCTGATTTTTATATCCATTCGGCCAGTATAGGTGAAGATCCGGATAAAAGAGATTATTTGGTTTCAAATGCTAAATTAGAGGCTACAGGTTGGAAACCAGATAATACTTTAGAAGATGGTATTGAAGAACTTTTAAGGGCGTTTAAAATGATGAAAGTTAATCGCTTTGCAAATGTTTAAATAATATTATATAGAAGTTAAGTATATTTTGCTATAATTTTTATAATAAATTATAGAAATAAGTAGTAATTCAATGAAAACCATACGCACGCAAACTCCTCTCCGCCTTGGTTTGGCAGGTGGAGGGACTGATATAAATTTATATTGTGATAAATACACAGGTTATGTTTTAAATGCGACTATATCTTTATATATACATTGTACTTTGATCGAAAGAGAAGATGGAAAAATCATTTTTGATTCTCCTGATACAAATTCTTACTGTGAGTACGAAAGTAGAGAGCGTTTAGAAAATGATGGAAAATTAGATATTTTTAAAAGTATTTATAATCGCATTGTAAAAGATTTTACAAAAAAACCTTTGAGTTTTTCTTTGCATACATACTCAGATGTACCAAGTGGTAGTGGGTTGGGCGGAAGTTCAACTTTGGTTGTAGGGGTTATAAAAGCCTTTACAGAATGGCTTAATCTACCTTTAGGAGAATATGAAATCGCTAAACTTGCTTATGAGATAGAAAGAGAAGATTTAGGCATAGTAGGCGGAGCGCAAGATCAATATGCCGCAACTTTTGGCGGTTTTAATTTCATGGAATTTTATGATAATAAAAGAGTCATTGTTAATCCTTTGCGTATTAAAAACTGGATAACTAGTGAGCTTGAAGCTAGAACTGTGCTTTATTTTACAAATATCACAAGAGAAGCAAAAGATATAGAAGAGCATAAAAAAGGAAAACTTGGAGATGAAAAGTCTTTAGAAGCCATGCACGCAATAAAACAAGATGCTATAAAGATGAAAGAAGCTTTATTTAGAGCCGATTTTGGTACTTTGGCACAAATTTTAGGAAAATCTTGGCGGTCAAAAAAAATCATCTCAGAAATCGTTAGCAATGATGAGCTTGAAAGAATTTATAAACTTGCTATAGATAACGGAGCCTATAGTGGCAAAACCAGCGGAGCAGGAGCTGGTGGATTTATGTTTTTCTTTGTGGATCCTACTAAAAAATACAACCTAATCAAAGTTTTAAGAAAAGAGCAAGGTTATGTGCAAGATTTTTCATTTACAAAAGATGGGGTTAAATCATGGAGAATTTAAATTCCTATATAAAAGAACATTTTCAAGAATCAATTTTAGTAAAAGAGCAAATTTTAAAAGATAAGAATTTAATAGCTCTTATTAAAAATGCTTCATTAGAAGTCATAAAAGCTTATAAGAATGGTAACAAAACTTTATTAGCAGGAAACGGTGGCAGTGCAGCAGATGCACAGCATATTGCAGGGGAATTTGTAAGTAGGTTTTATTTTGATAGACCTGGTATCGCAAGCATTGCGCTTACTACAGATACTAGCGTATTAACAGCTATCGGGAATGATTATGGTTATGAAAATTTGTTTGCTAGACAAGTGCAAGCTCAAGGAGTTAAGGGAGATGTTTTTATAGGCATTTCAACAAGTGGAAATAGTAAAAATATCTTAAAAGCTTTAGAGTTTTGCAAACAAAAAGAAATCATAAGTATAGGCTTAAGTGGAGCTAGTGGTGGGGCGATGAATGAACTTTGTGATTATTGCATAAAAGTGCCTTCAACTTGCACGCCAAGAATTCAAGAAGCACATATTCTAATAGGACATATTATTTGTGCTATTGTCGAAGAAGAGCTTTTCGGTAAAGGTTTTTCTTGCAGGCAATAATACTTTGTGGCGGCTTAGGAACAAGACTTAAAAGTGTTATAAAGGACATTCCAAAGCCTATGGCACCGATAGATGATAAGCCTTTTTTAGAATTTATTTTTGAGCATCTTAAAAAGCAAGGTATAAAAGAAGTAATTTTAGCAGTATCATACAAATATGAAGTGATACAAGAATATTTTAAAGATGAGTTTTTGGGTATAAAAATAAAATACAGCATAGAAAAAGAGCCTTTAGGAACGGGTGGAGCTATAAAAGAGGCTTTGAAATTTATAAAAAACGAGACTTATGTTTTAAATGGCGATACTTTTTTTGACATAGATTTAAGTAAATTAAAGCTAAATAGAAGTAAAATTTGCCTCGCTTTAAAACAAATGAATGATTTTGATAGATATGGCACAGTAAATGTTAATGAGCAAGGTTTTGTGATTTCTTTTGAGGAAAAAATATTCAAAAATCAGGGTTTGATCAATGGTGGAATTTATCTTTTAACTAAAGATATTTTTAATAAATTTGATTTAGAGAAAAAATTTTCTTTTGAAGAGTTTTTACAAGAAAATTATGAAAAACTAAAAGCTAAAACTCATATTTTTGATGATCATTTTATAGATATTGGTGTGCCAAATGACTATTATAATTTTGCAACCAACCAAAGCCATTTTTAAAGGAAAACCCCATGCATAACCCAAATTCAGCTATAGAAAGAGTAAAAAATCATCTCGCTTATAAATTAGGCCAAGCCATGATTGATTTTACAAACAATGGGGGGGGTACATAACATTATTTAAAAAACTTTATAAAATTAAAAAACAACACAAAAAAGAAC
>NZ_MJYA01000062.1:0-16701 GCF_001763075.1 Campylobacter sp. BCW_4321
TAACCCCATTTACCACCACAAATTTACAAACATAAAACTCTTGTTTTCTATCTTCATCTTCTAAGATTTCATCTAGTCCTTGTGCGATTTGAAGTTTTAAATTTTGCATTTTTGCAGGAGCTAAAAAACTAAAATGATATTCGTTTAATTCTTTATTATCTTCTAAAGCATTTTTGATGATTTTATCATACTCATGTAGCTGTGTAAAATACCCTACTCCTAAATCTTTGTTTTCAAATTCCTTATAAGCACTTTTATAAACTTTAGCAATGTTTTTTGAGATAATAAAATAAAGTTTGATTAAATTAGTATCAAAGCTAAGATTTAATTCTTTAAATTCATAATCTTTACTAAAGTCTTGTTTGAATTGATTAAGAATATTTATATCCTCTATATCTTTTAAATCTTTTAAATCTATATTAAATTCATTTAAAGCCTTATTTTGTTCTTTTTTTTCATTATTGATTAAAAGATTATAGATAGGTAAATTATCTTTTTGAAATCTATCACTTTTATAATGAAGTCTTATTATAGGTTCTTTTAACTCTATTTGATTTTTACTTTGTTCTCCTAAGCCCTCTTTAGGATTAAAGCTGTGATCAAATTTAAACTTAGTAGGAGTAAAGCTTACTTTTAAAGGAAAACCTTTATCACTAATACAAGCTGATATGAGTTCTTGTAAGATTACATATTCATTATTGACTTTCTTTTGAGATAAGGATCCTTTTACATTAACAACTTTAGTACAAGGAACACTTACACCTGCTATAGTATTAGGACAAGCTACTATACTAGAGTTTAATAAATCACTTTCTAGCATAATAGGCACACCATCATCTTTAAAAGTTTTTCCTTTGTTTGATTTAAGTATGACTTTACCTCCATGGATACATTCTAGGTTTTGATTTTCTAAAAGAGCATGAAGTTTAGCTATAGCTTGTTTTTTATCTACTTGTGTGGTTTTTTGTTCTTTTAAAGTGTTTGAAATTAAGTCTTTATACTCTAAGCTTTGTTTGCTTAAACATTCTAATTTGATATTTAAAGAATTTTCTATAATAGAATAATTAAGCAAGCAAAGTTCATCATTTTTATAAAAGATACTAAGTCTTCCTAAACCACTGCTTTCATCTTTAGGAGAAAAATAATAACTAGGTGTATCTTGTTTTATAGTATTATCTTGATCTAATTCTCCAAAGTAAAAAGGATTGTTAGGAAGTTCATTTGAGCCTGTAAGGAGTATACCTTGAAAATAAATTTTAGAATGAGTTAAATCAACATTTTTAGCCCTTAAGACTTCACAATCAATCACTTCTTTATCATTAGCAAAAATTGTTTCTTTTACTTTTTCAAGAGGCATGAATTTTCCTTAAATTTTTAGTCATTTTATGATAACTTAAACTCCAGTATTTATCGCTTTTTTCTCCTGCTAAAACATTAAAATAAAATTCATTTCTATCTTTTTGATATTCTTGTGAGATATTACCATAATCATATTTATGATAAAGCATTCTTGAAAGCATTTCATCTTTAGGTATAAAAATAAAAGGATAAAACTTACTCACACTAAAATTATTATATTTTTGACTCAAATCTAAATCTTGTATCGCAATAGCTTCATAATCATTATCTGCTTTTAAAAGTTTAATTTGTCTATCTTTTCTATCGAAATAAATCAATTCAAAATCGCCTTTTATGCTTGTATTAAATTTTTTAGTGATAGATTCCAAACAAAAATCTAATTTATTATATATACTTTTAAGTTGGGAGGCTTTATCATAAAATTTTTTAATACTTTCATAATATCTTTGATTTTCTATATCTTTTTTACAAAAAGTTTGTATTTTCTTTTCTAAATTTTCCTGATTTACATAACATATATAATTATTATCTAGCATAGATCTAGTCCAAGTAATAAAAGCTCTTGCACCTTTTACGCTTTGTAAATTATCATCAATGTTTTGAAATTTCAAAAAGATAGAGTGAAGAGATTTGATCAAGCCAAAGATATCTATCAAATTTCCAGGCACTTTATATTCATCATCAATAAGCTCTATTCCTATATCAGAAAGTTTTTGAATAACCCAAGTAACGCAGTTGTTTTCAAGAAGCTTATAGGTAAATTCTTCATTGATTGGTTCTTTGCTATTAGGTGTAATTTCTTTTGTAGTATTAAAATCATTTTTAATATTTGCAAGTAGGATTTCATATTGTTCTTTAGAAAGTTCTAAAGTGCAACGATTAGAGGGTTTGAAAGCTTGGGGGCTTCTTAGTTTTTTAATAATATAACAATTTTTATCAATATTGCTATCTAATACATATTGGTTATTGTTAAATACTTTGCCAGGAGATCCTATAAGAGATTCTGCAACATTAGCAATTCCAGTTCCAAAACCCCAAAAACCATCATTGAATTCATTAGGTTCTTTAGCTTCATACCATTTTTGATCTATCTTGTCCCATTCTTTGTTTTTAAGATATTCTTGTCTTAATGTTTCATCTGCTTTATCAAGCTCATCAGGACTTTTGCCTTTGGTAAGTCCTAAGAAAGCGTGGGTGAAATCTAAGCCGTTTCCATTATAAAGACTAACTAATATTTCATATTCTAAAAACTCATCAATATAAATCGTTGCATAATATTTCATTTATAAAATCCTTTCTAATATGTTGCCAGTCCATAAAAAAAGAACAATGTGCAAGTATAACCCAAGGCGAATAGTAAAACACTAAACATAAACTTTCTTTTAAAAATGGATATTAAGAAAAATACTCCTATACCACAACAACCAACAATAAACAAGCTTAAACTAGAAAAATAAAATGCTAAAAATATAAATACCGCAGATAAAACCAAAGGAATGGCATTATAAATATATAATAAATTAAACATTATGCAAGAATATACAATAACAAATAACTCTATTGCATTTCTATCAAATATTAATAAAAATAAATTCTTATCATATTTACCATAACTAATGTAAATGTAGTGAAAAGTTAGAATAATATAAGTTACCAAAGCAAGAATCAAGCTACACACAAACCAAGCAATTTGTCCACTTGATATATTGTCTATTCCTTTGCTTTCTAGCTTTGTTTTGAGTTTAGAATAAATAGGAATTTGCAAATTTACTCCTAATATAGATAAATTGTTTTATTATAACCAATCTACTTAATACTTTTAATTAATTTAAATTCTTTGTTTTTAAGATATTCTTGTCTTAATGTTTCATCTGCTTTATCAAGCTCATCAGGACTTTTGCCTTTGGTAAGTCCTAAGAAAGCGTGGGTGAAATCTTCTCTTTGCCAGTAACACTGATTTTTAAAATCCAAAAAACATTCTACCAATGGATCAATATAAATCGTAACATAATATTTCATTTATAAAATCCTCCTAATAACTCAAATATATATACCATAGCCACTAAAAAAATATATCCACATAAAAAAGTTATTAAAATTCTCCAAGCTCTTAAAAAGATAAAAATTACAGGTGCAAAAATAAAAAATAAAATTTTAAAATTATAGATAAACTCATGATATTTCATATATATAAATATTAATATCACAAGCAACAATAATGCAAAAAAATTTTTAATATAAAGCATATTCAATATAAAAATAAATAACATAATAAATAAAATAGTGAATTGATCATAATTGTTACTGATATAAAAATATACCATAGGAATGATAAAAATCCCTACACTACATACAAACCAAGCAATTTGCCCACTTGATATATTGTCTATTCCTTTGCTTTCTAGTTTTTCTTTGAGTTTAGAATAAATAGGAATTTGCAAATTTACTCCTAATATAGATAAATTGTTTTATTATAACCAATCTACTTAATACTTTTAATTAATTTAAATTCTTTGTTTTTAAGATATTCTTGTCTTAATGTTTCATCTGCTTTATCAAGCTCATCAGGACTTTTGCCTTTGGTAAGTTCTAAGAAAGCGTGGGTGAAGTCGATTTGCTTTATGCTTTCACCCAGGGTTTGAAAAAGATCATTCATTTATATTTTCTCTAGCTTGTTCCATAAGTTCTTTTGTACTTACTTGTGGTTTGTAATTAAATGATTTAGAATAACTTGAAGCATTTGCACATTCTTTGATTTTAGATTCTAACTCTGTAGCATTTTTTGGATCTTCATAGTATTACATACTTTTTTGGCTCTGAAGAGCAAGCAGAAAAAACACAAGCAGTAACTACACTTAATAAAGCTAGTTTGATTGTATTTTTCATTTTTAATCCTTTTTTTGTATATTTATAATAATTATAATATACTATTATTAACTAATAATATATAAAAAATATTTTTTATATATTATTATATATTATGATTACAAAGAGTAACTATTATTGTCTAGTTATCTCTTTTTCAGGTTGTGTTTTTTCCATAGATTTAAAAGCTTTAAGTTTATTATGAAAATCAATAAAATTTAATTGTTTTTTGACTTCATGCTACCTACACATTTAGAAGATTATTTAGAATATAAAACAAAACTATCACTAAAAAATCAAAGAAACAAAAATAAATATTATTTATTAATAAATAATAATATATAATATTATACAAAAATATAAAAAAGGTTTTTTTATGATAATATCTGTTGTAAATAAAAAAGGTGGTGTTGGAAAAACTCCTTTTGCTTTTTCAATTGCTAAAGATTTAGAATATTTTTTACAAAGCAATGACAATTCTATTATAGAAAAGATTTATCCTGAAAAAGCAAAAATTTTACCAACTCCAAAAAAATAGATAATTGCGTTTATGATTTTGGTGGTTTTGTAGAAAAAGGGGTATTAGATATTATTAAAGAAAGTAATAAGATTATTATTCCTTGCACGAGTAATTACAATTCTTTACTTAGAACATTGGAAACTTTAAATGAAATAGGTAATGATGATAGAGTTTGTATCTTGGTTACAGATTATAGAGATGAGAAAGAGAAAAGGCAAATTTGTGAAACTCTTGAAAGCAATTTTACAGATTTAAATCTCTTTTTCTTTAAATTTTCAAAGATAATTGAAAATTCTATGAGTAGTGGAGCTTCTTTTACTGAACTTTATAATGAAAACAATCTTTCAAGATTAAGTTATACAAATTTTTTCAATGAGTATCAAAGACTTTTAGATTTTATTAGAAAGGATAAATAATAATGGAAAAAAAACCCTTTACAATAGCAGAAGCTTTAAACTCTGAAACAAGCTCTCAAAAAACATATAGTAAAGCTGATAAAAAATCAGCTGGGAGAAAAACTATAGATCAAAAACTAAGAAGAGACAATTTAGTAGTTTGCAGACTTAATGAACAAGAAATGGAAATTTTGAAAAAATTAATGGATTTAGATTTAGTAAGTGAATATGGCACTTATATAAGAAAATTAATCTTAAAAGAGGCACGAGCTTTAAATATTAATAGTTAAAAATGTTAAAATATCCTTGCAAAAAATAAAAAGACAAATTGAAGATGAAAAAGATTATGACGGTCGAAGTTTATTTGACTTAATCGAATTAGAATTTTCACAAGGAGAAGAAAATGAGTTGCTTAACTCTAAGTAAGTTCTTATTAATGTTTTTATGTTAAAATTACAGCATCATTAGCACATAGAGGGGTCTTTTTACATAATATTTTTAAAATGACGACTCATTTTGCCTTCAAGATTTAGCAAATAGGACTACATATTATGGATTTGTCCAATAAAGATACAGAATTTTCTATAATTCAACCAAAAAAGACTGCTGTTCTTGTAGATCTTTCTTTTTTATTGAAGGATACAATACACACAAAAGCATTAAAACAATGGAAGCCGCAGAATTAGCCAAAAGATTAAAAGACTATGTGTGGGAAACTCTTAGAAGAAGTGAAGACTATTTATATAGAGTTTATATTTATGATTGCGAACCGTTAGATAAAAATGTTCCTATGCCTCCTATAGAAAAAACTGATAAATCTAAAAATTTAAACAAAACTACAACTTATAAATTTAGAAGTGAATTATTAAAACATCTAAGAAAGCAACCGTATTTTGCTGTAAGATTAGGTGAAATTGATGTTAGCGAACTAAGCAATGAAGATTTTGTTATAGATATTAAACAAAAAGGTGTAGATATGAAAATAGGACTTGATATTGCAACTTTAGCAAATAAACACCAAGTGGAAAAAATCATTTTAATTACTTCGGATAGCGATCTTGTTCCTGCTGTAAAACACGCTAGAAAAGAAGGGCTTATTGTGCAATTAGATACTATGAGATTTCCAGAAACTCGAATCAAAAAAGGTTTATTAGAACATATTGATATTCTCTCATCCGTTTTTATTAATAAAAATAAAAATGGTAATTAATTATTGTTTTTTATTTTGCTAAATAGATAACTAAAAAATCAATATTGTTAAAAGAAAAAATGAATGAATTTTTCAAAAAAACTAAATAAAGTTTTACCAGATAAAGAAATTAGCAACGAAAAAACATATTCTCGATCAAGGTAAAGAATGAATAATCTAACAAATTTTAATGATCTGTTTTCTCAAATGAGATTATCTTCTTATAATAATATTATGATAACCTTAAACTTGTAGGAAAAATCACTCCAAAAATTGCTACATTAGAAATTATTCTTAGAAATAAACTAGATAATAAATTATCAGAGAAAGATAGTAATTGGATAAAAAATTCTAATGATGAAAATATTAAAAAAGCTAAAGATGAAATTGAATATAGAGAAAAAAATAGAAATTTATCTCATCATCAATATCTTTCTCGTATGAGCTTAGGAGCTATTATTCATCTTATCAAAGAAAATAAATTACAAAACTCTATAATGGATTTAAAAAATATCAATTTTAGAAACTACAATCGACACAATAGAAATTTCTTTTTTGAAAATGGTATAAAATTACGCTTTAGAAATACGCATAAGGTTGATATTGTTCTTAGCTTATTGCAAAATCTAAGAAATAGAAGTTATCATTGGGAAAATATTTTAAAAACTACAGAAAAAAATGGCAAACATTATCCAAGATTAACGACAAAAATAGAAAACACTCATATAGGATTAAATCCACAAAAAATAGATTTATTCTTAAGTGATTTAATTAAAACATTTAACGAAGAAATTTTGGAATATTGTTAATATAAAAAAAGTGGGCTACTAGGAAGCCCTTTGAATTTAATTGCAATTATAGCAATAATAATATTAAAGGAAACTAAAAGGATATACGATGCCACAAAAAAGAATTTATCTTTATGTTCCATTTAAAGACAAAGAAAAAGTAAAATCATTAGGGGCAATGTGGGATGATAAAGAAAAAAAATGGTTTGCTCCAAAAAGCTTAGATAAAAATATTTTCTCACAATGGTTTTATCCGTACCAAAATAAAGAATTTTCATTTGATGAAAATGAAGTTTTAACTACTTTTAAATCTGCTTTAGAAAATCAAGGTTTAATTATTGATGGTTCACCTATCATGGATGGCAAAATCCACAGAGTAAAAACAACAACAGATAAAGGCAGAGAAATGAGTGGAGCTTATAGTGGATTTTTAGATAAATACCCTGCTGGTTTTATTCAAAATTTTAAAACAGGTATTAAAGAAAATTGGAAAATGCCTTTAGAAAATGCAAAACAAAACATTGTAAGTTATCAAACTCCTAGCCAAAAAAGATTACATAATTCTACAAGCAATAATACGAAACAAGACATTTTAGAGCTTCAGCAAAAAACAGCATTAAAAATTGAAGAAGAATATAATCAAGCTAATTGGACTCATTCAAATCATCCTTATTTAAAGAAAAAAGGTTTTAGTGAAAACTTTTATCTTAAGCAGGATAACAAAGGTTCTTTACTTATTCCCTTAAAAGATGAAAATGGCAAATTATGGTCTGTGCAAAGAATATTCCCAAATGGTGATAAAATTATTGGTGTAATTAAAACTAAAGAAGAAAAAGAGCAAGGCATTGAATATTCTGTAAAAAATCTGGATGTTTTCACCTAATAGGTGCAAAAAACCTAGAATATTGCAAAGAATTTATCATAGCAGAAGGCTTTGCTACTGCTGCAACTATATACAAAGCACTCAATAAGCCTGTAATAATGGGTATAGATGCTGGAAACTTATCAAAAATCGTTGAAACCCTAAAAAACAAATTTCAAAACACTCCTATTACCTTAATAGCCGATAATGATAAAAAAAGAGAATTAAAAGGTCTTTCTAATGTCGGGGTGGAAACTGCAAAAGAAATTCAACAAAAATTTTCAGATATTAAAGTTATTATTCCAAAAATCAGCAATCAAGAAGCAGAACAAGGAATAAGTGATTTCAATGACATTTTTTTAAATAAAGGGCTTGATGAAGTCAAAAAACAATTAAATTTTATTGATTTTCATAATAAGCTTAATACCTTTGAAAATCCTACAAAAACAATATCTCAAAAAGATATTACAAGATAATTCATCATATTAAAATAAAAAATAATTATTTTGTGAAATATTATATAATAATATTATTATTTAAAATTAATTTTATTATATATTAATAAATATTAGTATATTATAGTTACTATAAATATATATAAAATTATAGAAAAAGGAACTTTTATGCAAAATTTAATTAAACTAAGTTTATTAAGTGTAGTTACTGCTTGTGTTTTTTCTGCTTGCTCTTCAGAGCCAAAAAAGTATGTAATACTATGAAGATCCAAAAAATGCTACAGATGGAACAAGTAGAGAAAATATAAATGAATGATCTTTTTCAAACCCTGGGTGAAAGCATAACAATAAATCATTGATGCTATAAGACAAAAAGTCACAAATAATAAGGTTGTTTGAAAGTAAATACTATTATATATTACTAATTTTTAATATATAATAGTTATTTTTAGTAATTAATATTATATGTTAAATTGGTTTTATGTTCCGCATTAAACCAAATCAAGGCATTAATATCTGAACAATTAGTTGAAAATATTTCTATAAATTCTCCCTCAAACCCAATATCGAATAACAAAGGTATTTCATAAATTTTAAGCCTTTTAGCTTCATTTACACTATTTGGGCTAAAAATAGAATCTATTTCGTTAAATAAAAAATTCTCCTTGTTTTGCCTGACAATTTTGACATATATTCATAAGGTAGTAACTTTTTGTTGTATTGGAATATGAAATTTTCATATTATTTTTTTAAAATACTTTCTAGCTCTTGAGAATAAGACAAAATATTCCAAATCATTTTAAATTTTGAATTAAATTTCCAATATTTTTTTCACAATCTAAAAAAGAAGATTTTAAAGCCCCAAAAGCATAAACTGGAATCATCTTAGGACATTTCCAACAAGTAATAAAATCTTCAACAATATACAAATTCTCAGTAACATAAATAGTAAAATTTCTATTTTCTAAATAATCGATAAGGTAAGTTAAATTCCTATAATCTTCTAAATACCAAATTTTATAATCATTATTCCACTTAATCTTATATTTTTTAATTTATCCTTATTAGAATAAGGAATATTAAGCTTAATATTCATAGTTTTTCTTTTTTAAAATCTCTTTATATTTTCTTACACTCTTAAGAGTATTAAATAAACCTATCAATACTATAATAAAAATTATAAGCAATAAAAAATAGTCTCGAAAGAAAACTAAAATATCTTCATAAATAAAGAATTTAAAAGAAGAATTAAAAAGATTGCAAAACTTAAAACCATCATAAACATTGAACCAAAATACAATTTTTCTAAAATATTAAGTTTATTAGGCTTTAAACACTTTAAAAGAATATTTTTAATTTTCACCTTCTTTCTCCATTTTTTAATTCTTATGATATTGTAACAAAATAATAAAAATTTTTTTTATTAAAACTTCTTTTTTGGAGTTATCAAAATCATTTTTTTATGATTTTATACAAAAGTTCAAAAATTTTAATTTTTGATTTACCTTTTTTAATATTATAAAATTTAATAAATTTAAGAATTTAGTAACTATTCTATTTATGTCAATTTTTTAATAACTTATGGGTGATTGTATGCTGATTTTGCTGACATAAATATAATAAACTATTCTATTTATGTCAATTTTATATTTTAGATGAAATTAGTATTTTTCAAAAAAATAATTTTTTATATAGATATAATAAGTATTGACATAAATATAATAATTTTACTATAATTACTTTATAAAAAGTTGTTAATTTGCACTAAACTATTCTATTTATGTCAATTTTTAGGGTGTAAATTAATTGTTTGTTCTATTTATGTCAATAGCAAGGAATTAAATGTTACTAAATATTATTATTGAAAAAGATCAGGATGGATATTTTGCACGCATTCTAGAGCTTGAAGGTTGTGTTTCGCAAGGAAATACCTATGAAGAAACTTTAGCTAATATAAAAGAAGCTGGGGAGCTTTATTTAGAAAGCCTTGCAAATGAAGAAAAAAGGATTATTGAAAACAAAACAACTTCAATTATTCCAATGGTTTTAGCAAATGCCTGAATTGCCAAGATTGACTGCAAAAGAAGCAGAAAAGCTTTTATTGCAAAATAATTTTTTGATTGATAGGCAAAAAGGTAGTCATAGAATCTATAAAAAAGGACTTTATAGAATGGTTATTCCTCATCATAGCGGAGAAATATTACACCCTAAAATCATAAAACAACTATTTGAAATTATAGAAGTAGCAAAGGATTAAAAATGCCTAAACGCAATACTATTAATACAATTACACTTGGAATTTTTAGTGATGAGAATGTTTCTGTAATTTGCGAAGACACCATTAAACTAGAAAGAGGTTCTGTAGCTGTATTAAGTGGCAATAGTGAAGTAGGAAAATCTTTTTTAGCTTTAAAAGTATGTGCTAATGCAATTAATGATGGTTTAAAACCTTTTTTTGGAGTATAGAAGATAAGAATAAAGCAATTTTAGAACGCATTAAAAATATAGAAAATTTTTATCCTTTTAATAGTTTAGAATTTGAGTTTTCAAATGAACTTCCAAAAATTGATAAAGAACCTATGAATAGCTTAAAAGAAGAACTTAATGAGTTAGCAGATTGTGATTTAATCGTTCTTGATACTTTTAGTGCATTCTTCTCAATCTTGGGCTTTAAAGATCAAAATAATCAAAACGATGCGCAAAATTTCTTTAATATTTTAACAGATGTAGCAAAATCAAACAATCAAGCTATTTTATTACTTCATCACTTAGATAAAAAAGGTGAAAGTCTTATGGGTAGCTCTGTAATTATAAATGCCCCTAGACTTGTTTATAAACTCTCATTTCAAAAAGGAGAAGATAAAAACTCTACAACTTATCGCTTACTTGAAGTGCTAAAAGATAATAATAATATCAATGCTGGCGAGTTTCAAAAAACAATCAAAGTATTAAAGAACTCTAGCATTGATGAACCTTTAGTTAAAGATATAAAAGTGGAAAATATTGACAATCATACCTTAGAAATTATCAACAAAAAAGATATTTCTGCTGTAAGTGTTAATGATTTAGCGGAAGGCTATGTAACAATGAATGAAAATAGAGGAGTTTTTTATTTAAGCTCACGAAAGCTTACTGATTCTAATTTTTATAAAGCATTTAAAGAAAATGACAATAAAATAGAATTTGGAATGCTTGGTGCAAATGGTTCATCATATGCTATTACTCTTAAAAATTCTTTACTAACGCAAACACATAGAAGTATTTTAGATGCTTTATTTTTATATATCAAGAAAAATGTAGATACAAGTGTTATTAAAAAATATCAAGAAAATTTTTGGGATATGGAAGTAAGATTAGAGCCTTATAAATTTTTAAAACAATATCTTAATAAAGCTCCTAGTAATTATTCTTGGTTAAAACAAAAATTTACAGAAATTTCTCGTTTTGCATATGATTTAGCCTTTACGCAAAACATTGAAGATAAAGATAAAAAAACAATTACACAAAGAGATAAAGGGATTTTAATGTTTGATTCTGTAGAGCGTATCACAAAAGAAAATGGCGTGATTGTATCTGTATTTGTATTGACAGTTCGTAGGGAATATATCAAAAGACTTGAAACAGAATCTACTCTTTCATATGATGATGACTTATCAAAAATACTCATTGATTTAAATTCTTTAGTTGCACAGGATTTAATTAGATTTTTGACAAGTTTTCCTGATAAGAAAATCCTTAGTTATAGTGAGTTTTGTGAAATTAAAGCTTATAGACTTTATAAAGAAAGTTCTATCATTTCAAAACAAAAAAAGGAGATTGCTAAATTAAAAGATAAGCTTATAGAATTTGGAATTAATGTTTATGGCAAAGGTATAGAATTTGCAAATTATGATGATGAATTTTTTATAACAAGTATAAAAATGAAAATGATTTGTTTTTTATCTACCAAAGTAATAATAGAGTAAAAAGATATATTAAACGTGGTGATCCAATGAATCGATTAAACACCAAAAGTAATAAATTTATCTTACAGAAGTCTTTATTTGAGTGAATCACCTATCTGCTAAAGCAAAGTGGGTTTCTTGCTTCAACGAATAGATAACTAGTATATAACCATTTTTGATACCTACTAGAGCTATCTTTACCCCAACTAGCATTAGCAATAGATTTAGATAAGTGTTTGTTTTTAATTAGTCCTTTAATATTTAGATTTTCAACAGCTATAAAATCATATAAATTTGTGATTTCATCGCTTATCTTATGCAAATAATAGAAAAAGCAAATATTGTTCTTAACCTTTTACTCACAATCAGAAATAGAAGTTTTCACTGGGAAAATTTATATAAAACAAAAATAACAAATCAAAAGGCTTTAGCTCCTAAATCACATAATACCTTTATAGGCGTTATGCTAAATAAAATCAATGCTTTTTTAAGTGATTTAATAGAGAGTTTTGAAAAAGATTTAAATAGCTACTTAAAATAATATTTAAGATGGGCGATCTCGATCCGCCCTTATAATGATTTTAAATTATATCATACAATTAAAAAATTGTCAATTTAGTTTATATTTAGTATTGCTCTAAAATGTTGATTGTATAATAACATAATATTTAGATTTTCGTTTTAAAGGAGTGCAAATGAGTGATACTATTATTTTAGGTATTTTATTAGAGAAGTACAATAATGCTAAATATAAAAAAGTCGGAAACTGTATTAAACTTCGTTATCAATATAACAATGCAAATGTGAATTTATATTTTGATGGTTATGATAAAAATTATCCTTCAACTTCTATAATATTAGCAAGGGATAAATCTTACTATATTACTTCTTTTAATGTGGATAATTTCGATGAAAAAAATCAATATTTAGATAAAATTCCAGATCCTATACTTAATCTTATTAAAGATGAGAATAACAAATTAACTTCATTTTATAATGAGATGAGAAAGCGTATCAAAGAAGATAATTTCCAAAACATTAGTTACAGCAGTGACATAGTGTTTAATAATACTATGCAATATAATAAAAATAAAGAAAATGGTAATCCATTTTTTCATTATATTAGAGCAGCAGTAATGACACCTGAACATTTTAAAAAATTATTCCATAGTATGAATATTTCAAAAGAAATTCTCATGAAAATTCAACAAGCAGGATTTACCATTGTAACTACAAACGACCCCAATAAAAGAAAAAATTTTTATGAGGAACTAAAAAGTAAAGAAATTTTTATAGAAGTTTTATAATAGAACATATTAACGATAAAGACTTTGCAAGAACAAATAGCCGAAAGCCACGCCTCTTTCGGTTAAGTGTTTTTTGTTACAATTGTATTAAGCTTAGACTAAGTGTGGTTTTTATAGAATTTTCAACGGTTTTTTGAGTGAGATAATCAACGAGCTTGATTATCTCGTTAATTAATTCTAAGACAAGAACTAAAAAATCAATGACTACTCATCATGTCTCCTTCTTATAACCAAAAGAGTAGCCATGCTTAATACGCTTTAATTATAGTATTTTTGAATGAATAAGTTTTAATGTTTTATATGAAAATTTGGGTGTTATCTCAATTCTTTCCTATAATTTGTTTTTTCTTCATCATTATGAAAAACCATTGTTTCAATACAATTTTCTTTACAAAATTGTTTTATTTCATAATTATTGTTTGTTTCATAGAATTTAACAAGATGGGTAAAAAACTCATTCATATCATTCTTAGCAATTGCCAAAATACCGAATCCATTTTCAATTAAAATTTTATTAGCAATTAGCATTGAAGTTCTTTTATTTCCATCAAAAAATAATTGACTTCTCATAAGATATAGCATCAAATCCAATGCTACTTCTTTTTTATTTTCATTTTTTAAAATTGTTTCTATATTTTTACTAACCTCATAATCAATAGGTAATTTTGGTTTAAAATTTGTTCCACTTATTTTAACATCAGCTGTTCTTAAAAATCCTAATTTATGAACCAAATCTCTGCCTACAATCCTATTAAAGTCCTGTATCAAACTCAAACTAACTTTTTCATTAATGGTATCAAACAAATAATTCCAAGCTCTTTTGAGATTTAAAATTATTGTTAAATCTTGTATTGTTTTATCAGGAACACTAAAGCCATCTATAATCATTTGAGTTTCAGGAAAAGTAACATTTACACCTTCTAAATTCGCGGATTTCCAAATAATATCTACAAGGTTTCTTTTTGCTAAAAATATATTTTCTTCTAAAGTTAAATTTCTCATTTTAAATCTTTCCTTCATAAAAATCCGCCTTGAGTTTTAACTCTTGGCGGAAATAACCCTAAAGGCTTAACTATGAAACGACATAGTAAGCGTTTTGTGAGATTATATCTAAACTTTAGGTTTTTTAAGTTTAAAATGGAAGTATTTTTAGCAAAACCGCAGGACAGAAAAGCCCCTTTAAACATACAAAGACAACAAGATTAAAAGAATTGCGTTCGGTTTATAAGTGATACTTAATAAAAAGTGTGTATAATACATACTCATAAGGATATTATAGTGAGTAAAAAAGATAAAATTATTAAAGATTTAAAAAATAATCCTAACAATGCGCCCTTTGAAACGCTTAAGATTTTATTAGAAAGCGAAGGTTATGAATGTTTTAATAAAGGCGGATTACATTATCAATTCAGAAAAGAAGAATGTGATCTTATTACTATTTCATTTAAACGCCCTATAAAGGCTATATATGTCAAAATGGTTTTAAAAGCTATAACAGGAGAATGAATGATGAAAGACTTAGATTACTATCTTAATCTACCTTATGAAATTATTATAAAAAAACTTGATGAAAAAGATGGCGGAGGATATTTTGCAAGATATAAAGATTTCCCTTATATTATGGGAGATGGTGAAAATGAAATAGAAGCCTTAAAAGATCTCAAAGAAGCATTTAAAGGAGCATTAGAAGTTATGCTTGAAAAAGGTGATTATATTAAAGAACCTATTGATAATGAAGCAAAAATTAGAATTAATATTACCTTGCCTAAAAGCTTAGTAGAGGCAATAGATACAATAAGCGATAATAGAAGCAAATTCTTAGCTGATCTTGCAAATAGTGCTATAAAATCTTATAAAATAAGCACCTAAAAATTGACATAGTTAAATAAAAAAAATCCGTTTTAAACTCCTAAAAAATAGGCATTTTATAGTATAAATACTTGCAAAAATTATTAAAAATGGTATAATTATGTTATATAAATTGAGAAAGGAGTTGCTTATGACCCTTATTATTGAAAATGTTAATGAAGATTTTTTACCTGCATTCAAGGGTTTAGCAAAAAGCATAAATGCCAAATGTAAAATTTCTAAGCCTAAGTTGAGTAGTTTTGAAAGTAAGATATTAAATGCAAGCAAAGAACTTGATAAAGAAAAAAAAGTCAATACTGCATTAAGCTTTAATTCGCATCAAGACTTTGTGAAAGCTTATCAAAATGGTAAAATATAAAATTTATTACCATAAAGATTTTATAAAAGCTTACAAAAAAATAAGCGATGAAGAGCGTAAAATAACTGATGAAGTTATTGTAAAACTTTCTAATGATGAGAATTTAGAACCTAAATATAAAGATCATCAATTAAAAGGTGTATTAAAAGATTTTAGAGAATGTCATATAAAGTCTAACTTGTTATTAATTTATCAAAAACATAATAATGAGTTAGAGCTAAATATTTTAAAACTAGGTAGTCATAGTAAGTTATTTAAAAAATATTGAAAGGAATAAAGATGGATAAAGCGCACTTAATTATTTATTTAGCAGTACTTGCATCTATTGTTAGTGTTTTAATAACTTGTTGTCTTTTGTATTTAATCAGAGATAGGTTAAGCAAATTGTTTTCTAAAAATACATTATTGAAAATCAAGAAGTTTTTAAAAGAGAATGTTAAATCTATTGACGAACCATCAAGTTCGCCAGCAGATTATATTATTGATCCAACATATAGATATATGCCAGAAAATATATACCATAATAGGTATTAAGCCTAGTTAAAACTAGACTCAGTGTATTATTATTTATAAGTATCATTGATTTTTTCATTTCTTTCTTTGATAGCAGTTCCTGCTTTTTTCTCAGCTGCGCCTGCTGCTTTTTCTACATCAAATGCCAGTCCTTCTGATTCAACTTTAGCAGGAGCATTTCTTGTTTTCAAGAAACCTTGATATCTTGAATTTAAATCGTCTATGGCTTTATTGTGATCAGTCATAACACCTCTTGGATCATAATAATTATGTTTTG
>NZ_MJYA01000063.1:0-69131 GCF_001763075.1 Campylobacter sp. BCW_4321
CTTAGAAGATGTTAAGAAGAAGAGGTTTTAACCTTAGATAACTAGCTAAAAAGCTAGTTATCTATAAAATAAATTTACTTATTGATTTAAAATTTGATTTTTACTCTTACATAAATTCTGCCAATTTGAAACACTTTTGATTTCAAGACATTGTTTTAAATTTTAAATGGAGTAAAAATAAATGGAAAGAATATTGTTTTTAAAAGGTTCAGCTTTAGGTTCTGTGGTGGCTTTTTTTAAGTTCAAATTTAAGTGCTGCTATGCTTAAGGATAAGGATTTTCTAGGTTTTAAAGTTGTTGATGCAAGCACACAAGATAAAGTTATAGCACCACAAGGTTATGAAGCAAGGGTTTTAATTTCTTGAGATGATCCACTTTTTAGCAAAGCAAAACCTTATGATAAAAATAAAATCATCGATATGAATGCGGTTAAAAATGCTCATTTGGTTTTTTGGAGATAATGATGATGGTATGAATTTTTTCCACTTTCAAAAAACAGAGGAATTTTAGCCGTTAATAATGAATATATAAATCCTGAAATCATATTTAATCATCATGGTAAAAATTAAGCAAAGAAGATATTTTTTTATATGAGCAAGCTAGTGTGGGTGTGAGTATCTTAGAAATCGAAAAAAAGATGATGATTGGACTGTTTTTAGACTCTAAGTATAACCACAGAATCGATGTAAACACTAAAATGCAAGTAAGTGAGCAGCTAAAAAAGAAGTTTTAAAAAATGAAAAATTTATTCATGGAACTTTTGCAAATTATGCAAATGGACAAATACCTTAGGGAGCTTATATCACCTGTGAAGAAAATTTTGACGATTTTTTTGGAAGTTCAGATGAAAATCTAGAATTTAATGATGCCTTTAAGCGCTATGGATTTAACAAAACTAGTCTTTATGGATGGGAAAAATTTGATGAAAGATTCGATTGAGCTAAAAATATCGATGAAGCCAATCGTTTTGGTTGGATAGTGGAAATCAATCCTTTTGATGCAAAAAGCACACCTGTTAAAAGAACTTCTTTAGGGCGTTTTAAACATGAAAATGCAGAAATTATCGTAGAAAAAGATGGTTCTGTTATAGTTTATATGGGTGATGATGAGATGAATGAATTTATTTATAAATTTGTTAGCAAACATAAATACAAAAAAGGTGCTGATACAAGTAAAATTTTAGATGAAGGCACTTTGTATGTAGGACAGTTTAACGGCAATGTGGGAGATTTTAAAGGACAGAGAAAATGGATAGCCTTAGAATATGGCAAAAACGACCTAGATGAAAAAAATGGTTTTAAGTCTCAAGCTCAAGTACTCATCAATACGCGTCTTGCCGCAAGCATTGTAGGTGCAACTCCCATGGATAGATGTGAATGGATAGCAAGCTATAGACAAAGTGGTTCTAAAGAGGTATTTGCAACACTAACGAACAACAAAAATCGCCAAAAACCTAATGCAGCAAATCCAAGAACTAAAAATGTTTATGGACAAATTTTAAAATGGATGCCAAGAAATTCTCATAAAGACGATGATTTTACTTGGGAAATTTTTGCTCTTGCTGGAAATCCTGATAACCAACAAGGCTTATATAAAGGCTCAAATAATATTACAAGTGAAAATAAATTTAATTCTCCTGATGGACTTAAATTTGATAGAGATGGAAGACTTTGGATACAAATAGATGGATCTTATTCTAATAAAGATGAATACGAAGGCATGGGAAATCAGACGCTTTTTAACAGGACCTATTGCTTGTGAATTAACAGGGATTGCTTTTAGTGAGGATTATACTACAATGTTTGTAGGCATACAACATCCAGGAGAAGGTTTAAAAGGTAGTACTTTTCCTTATGGAAAAACGCCAAGATCAAGTGTAATGATGATAAGAAAACTTGATGGTGGAGTGATAGGAAGCTAAATAAAAATAAAGTTGCTTTTAGCAACTTTATAAAATCTTAATGCAAGCTTTCTATATAAGCCATAGCACTTAATGCAGCTACAGCTCCATCACCTGCAGCACAAATCACTTGCTTAGGTGCATCTTTTCTAAGATCTCCTGCGGCAAAAAGTCCAGCAACACTAGTTTGCATTTTAAGATCAACGCTTACTTGCCCACCTTCTTCCATATTGCATAAAAACTTACCATCGTCTTGTTTTAAAATTTCATTTCTTACATTAAGACCAACAAAAGTAAAAATTCCTGGAACATTTAAATCTCTAATACTACCATCTTTTAATTTTACTTTTATACCAGTAACACCCATTTTATCACCATATACTTCATCTACACTTGCACTAGTAATGAGTTCTATTTTTTCATTTTTCTTAACTTTTTCTACTGTAGATGGAGCTGCTCTAAACTCATCTCTGCGGTGGATAAGATAAACCTTAGAACAAATATTTGCTAGATACAAAGCTTCTTCTAAAGCCGTATCTCCACCACCTAAAACTGCAACTTCTTTATTTTTATAAAAAAATCCATCACAAGTTGCACAAGTGCTTACACCTTTTCCAAAAAATTCATCTTCGCCTTTAAAACCTGCTCTTTTTGGAGCTGAACCTGTACAAACTATCACAGCTTTAGTAAGTTCTGTTTTACCACCTTCTAATTTGATGGTAAAACTTCCATCACTATTTTTTAAAATTTGTTCTACTCCAACCATTTCATGTTTTAAACCAAAGCGCATACATTGTTCATTCCAAGGAGCCATAAAAGAAATTCCATCCATAACTTGGGCTACACCTGGATAATTTTCTATTTCAGAACTTGAGGTAATTTGTCCGCCAGGCATACCTTTTTCAAACATTACTACATTCTTAAGACCACCTCTAGTTGCATAAAGTCCGGCACTAAGTCCAGCAGGACCTCCACCTATGATTGCTACATCTAACATTTACATTTCCTTTATATTGAATTTTATTATTAATAATGATATAAAAATTATTCTTAATAGTAGTTAATAAAAATTATTATTTAGTATAAATTTGAAATTTTTAAGAAGAAGGCTAGTTATACTAGCCTTTAGTTTATAGTAAAGAGTTTAGTTTATCACTAATTGCTTGTTTAGATTGTGCACCAACGAGTTGATCTACAACTTCACCATTTTTAAAGAAAATAAGCGTAGGAATAGAGCGAACACCAAATTCAGCTGCTAAATCACCTTGTTCATCTGTGTTTACTTTGCAAATTTTAGCTTTACCATCAAAGTCGTTTGCAAGTTCATCAATAACTGGAGCAAGCATTCTACAAGGTCCGCACCATGGAGCCCAAAAATCAACTAAAGCTACACCTTCTTTTGCTTGAGCAAAATTATCACTTGTTAATTCAATATATTTTCCCATAATTTTTCCTTTCTTTAATTTTTGTCTAATTGTATTTTATTTTTTTAAATATCAGCTTAAAAACTTATATTTTCGCAAAATTGTATCACATCATTTTTAATGCAAATCAGATCAATCTGAAAATCCGATGAAATTCCATTTTTAAGATGATAAAATTCTATAGTTTTTAAAATTTTTTCAAGTTTTTTTCTATCCAAACGCTCAGAAACTTCATAATCATTTTGAGTAAATTTAACCTCTATAAAATGTAAAATTTCATCTTTTTTGGCTATTATATCGATTTCTCCAAATTTAGAATGGAAATTTCTTTTTAAAATTTCAAAGCCTTGTTTTTTTAAAAATTTACAAGCCTTATCTTCACCTAAAATTCCATCTAAATAAGCTTTTACACCCATTATTCTATACGCATCATAAAAGGCTTGGTTTTTATAAAATCTTGTTTGCGCAAAATTTCAAGCAAATTTTGTATGCTTTTTTCATAAGTTAAATGCGTAGTAAAAAATAAAGTGCTGTAATTTTCATCATTTTTTTTAGGTTTTTGTAAAAAACTATCGATAGAAATATTATTTTCACTCATCAATTGTGTGATTTTAGATAAAACCCCTATTTTATCTTCAACTTTCACCCTTAAATAATATTTTGTATAAATTTCATCTTTGCTTAAAAGCTCGTATTCTAAAGTATTCACAAAACCAAGCATTGGTGCTTTTACCTGATCTCTTGCTATATCCATAAGATCTGAAATCACAGCACTTGCAGTGGCCTCTCCTCCTGCTCCTGCTCCATAATACAAACTTTCACCCAACAAATCTCCATTAATACTTATAGCATTCATCACTCCATCGACTTTTGCAAGCATTTTTTCTTTATCTATCATAGTAGGATGCACTCTTAATTCTACTTTATCTTCACGCACCTTGGCTATACCTAAAAGTTTTATGGTAAATTCAAACTCATTAGCAAAATACATGTCTTCAGGCGCAATTTCGCTAATACCCTCGATCAAAATATCTTCAGGTTTAGCTTTAAGATTATAAGCGATACTTGATAAAACAAGCAGTTTATGAGCTGCATCTTGTCCTTCTATGTCAAAAGTTGGATCAGCTTCTGCATAGCCTAAATTTTGAGCTATTTGTAAGGCTTGTTTAAAACTCATATTTTTTTGACTCATAGAACTTAAAATATAATTACTCGTACCATTTAAAATCCCTTTTATAGCCAAAATATTATTTGCACTTAAACCTTCTTTTAAAACCTTTATAATAGGAATTCCCCCAGCCACACTTGCTTCATAACCAAAGGCTAAATTTTTAGCCAAATTTTCAAGTTCATAACGATGATAAGCAAGCATAGCTTTATTTGCAGTAACAACAGCTTTTTTCTTTTTTAAAATTTCACTCACTATTTTAAAAGCTTCATCCACTCCACCCATTAACTCTACAAAAACATCTACATCAGCATTTAAAATTTCTTCAACGCTATGAGTAATTGGAATTAAAGCGTTTTTTTTAGGACTTCTAGCAAGAGCGATCACAGGAGTTATGCTTTGCCCACATCTCGCACGAATAAGTTTATTGTTTTCTAAAAGAAATTTAACCACTGCACTTCCAACAGTGCCATAACCAAGAATTGCTACTTTCATAACTTACTCTTTTAAATATTTTTTGATATTGCGTGCAGCTTGGCGTATGCGATTTTCATTTTCAATTAAAGCAATTCTTACATACTCATCACCTGCTTCGCCAAAACCTACCCCAGGACTTACTGCAACACTAGCACGTTGTAAAAGTTGCTTTGAAAATTCTAAACTTTTTAAATGTCTTTTGCTTTCAGGGAGTTTTGCCCAAACAAACATACTTGCTCTTGGTTTTTGAAGTTTCCAGCCTGCGTTTTCAAAAGCTTCAAGTAAAATGTGCATTCTTTTATCATAAGTTGCACGGATTTCATCCACACAAGTTTGATCTCCATCTAAAGCTATGGTAGCTGATACTTGAATAGGCGTATACATACCATAATCAAACCAAGATTTTATTTTTTTAAGCGCACTGACTAAGCGTTTATTTCCTACTACAAAACCTACACGCCAGCCTGCCATATTGTAAGATTTTGAAAGAGTGTAAGTTTCTACCGCTACATCTTTTGCACCTTCAATTTCCAAAATAGAAGGAGTTTTATAGTCATCATAAGTTAAATCTGCATATGCAATATCTGAAATAATATAAAATCTTTCTTTTTTTGCCGTTGCTATCAATCTTTCATAAAAACTTTTCTCACAAGTTACTGTTGTTGGATTATGCGGGAAATTAACAACGACATATTTTGGACGCGGGATGCTTTCATTTAAAGTTTTATGTAAATTTTCAAAAAATTGATTTTCATCAAGCTCAAATTTTTCATTATAAGCTAAAGGCATTTTTGCTACATTGCCTCCTGCTATAATAAAAGCTTGAGTATGTATAGGATAAGCAGGAGTTGGCACAATAGCAACATCTCCAGGATTTATAATCGCTCTTGCAAGATTTACAAAACCCTCTTTTGAACCCATGGTAGCTACAACTTCATTTTCAGGATCTAGATTGACATTATATTTTCTTTTATACCAATTACAAATTGCTAAGCGAAGTTTATAAATCCCCATGGATGTAGAATATCCCGAGGTTTTATCTTTGTTAGCGCTTTCACAAAGTTTATCTATAATGTGTTGTGGAGTTTTACCATCGGGATTTCCCATTGAAAAGTCGATGATATCCTCTCCAGCACGTCTTGCTGCCATTTTTATCGCATTTACTTCTGCGAAAACATAATTTGGAAGTCTTTCTATGGTATTAAAACGGATTTCATCAAACATTTCTTAATCCTTTATTTTTTAAGTGTGATTTTTAAACCCCTGCGTATATTATCTAAACTATACATATCGCTTACAATAGCATATATAGCACCATTTGGAATAAGTTCTGAAAAATGATTATTTTTATTTTCACTTTTTACTGCTTTAATTAGATTTAGATTTTTATCTAAAAAGAAGATTTTAGGAAACCAATTGTCTAAATCATTTGCATCAATAATCAAATTTGTAGCATTTTTTAAATCAAGCACATAGTCTTTAAGGGGTTTTTCTAATGATTTTGGAGTATTTAAATTAACATTTGTATTGGTTTTTAATACAGCATTGGAAAAATTTAAATCATATTCATAATCATATGCCCCAATACGCTTAATATTATTTATATAGACAGAATTTTCTTTTAAGAGATTGTAAAGCGTTCCAGGATCTAAAACATATTGAGATTCTACTTGTATGGTATAGTCAATATTTCCTTCTCTTAAAATCAAATCTGTAGGGATAAAATATATATATCCGGCATCTGTTAAAACATCGGATAAAATTTTAAAAAACATAACTTCATCAGCTTTTGCTTTAAAATTTAGTCTTAGACTTTGAGGATTTGATAGTGTTAAGGTAATTAAAGAGTTGGTTTTTAATATTTGAGATATTTTTGCAATATCACAATTTCCATTATTATCTATGTAAGAATTATTTGAAAATAATAATTCTAGTTGAGAATTTTTACTAGGATTGTTTATTAAATTTTTTGCCAAATCAAGACTTGAGATTGCAAAAGATATATTAACATAAAGAGTAAGAATAATAATTTTTTTTACCATTCTTTACCTTTATTTAATTTTGCAAATTCAGCAGCTGAAATACTTGTAATTTTTCCGTCTTTAATCAAGAAACGTTTTGAAATTCCTGCAGGAAATTTTTGTTCTTTATTTTCTTGATCAAATATTGTTAAAGCTGCAGCTCCTGTTAAAATTAACTGATCTTTATCTAAAGAAATATTAAAATCTTTTTCTTTAACAAAGCTTGTTTTTTTAAGGCTTTTTAAATCTATCAAACCTATCCAAATCTTGGTAGAGGTTTTAAAATGTGCTTCTTTTAAAGAATTAGTTTTTGGTGTATTTATGTCTTCTTGGATTTGGGTATTTTTTTCTTCATCGAGTAAGGTTGTGTTATTTTCACTGATATTATTTTCTATGCTTATGTTTTTATCATTTTCTTGTAACGAGATGTTTTGGCTTGGTAAAACGCTCTCTGTTTGATTTGTTTCTTGTGCTTTATTGTTGTCTATAACAACAACATTATTTCCACCTAAAGATTTTAAATTTTCTTGTGCTTGTCCTATGATATCTATAACTGTTGTGCTAGTATTATTTTGTTCATCTTTGAAAAAAGTTTTAAGTGTATCAAAATAATAAATTCCACTTCCTATAATCACTAAAACAATAAGAACAATCAAAAAAGGCCAAGCATTAGAGGATTTTTGACTATAAGCATCTAGTTTTGGGGTTATCATTTTTGATTTTGTTTGTGGAGTAGGATTGTTTTCGTTAAGATAAGCTTCATACTCTTCATTAAAATCACTAAAGTCGAGTTCGTATTCTCTGCTTAAAATTTTAACAAAACCTTTAACATTAAAACGACTTAAAACAGCAAAATTCTTTTCTGCTAAAGCTTCAAGAAAATCAAGTTCAATTTGCGTTTTTGCTGCAACTTCTTTTAAATTTAATTCTTGTATTTTTTTCCAATTAAGCATTTAACATCCTATCACAAAGTATTGCAAAAGCAGCGCTGACATTAAGACTATCAAAATTATTTTTCATCGCAATGCCCACACATTCATCGCATTTTTTTACAATTTTAGAGCTTAAACCAAAACCCTCACTACCCAAAACTAAAACTTTTTTACCATTGCTTATTTTTACACTGTGAATTTCTTTTCCCGAGCCATCGCTCGCATAAAAATAAAAACCCACTTGTTTTAGTTCATTTATTACACTTAAAGCATCGTTGCTTATCACAATAGGTAAATCAAGAGCCGCTCCGCTGCTTGTGCGAATTACTCCTTCCATGGCTAATTTTTCACCAATAAAAATTAAAGCCCCAACCCCTAAAGCATAAGCTGTACGCGTGATAGCCCCTATATTTCCTACATCGCTAATTCCATAAAGCATAACAATAAAATCATTTTTTTTAATCTCATTTAAATTCGCAAAAGAACTTTCTTTAATATCTAGCAAAAAACCTTGATGATTTCCACCTTTCGCATAAGCTTGAGCAGTTTTAAAATCAAGTTTTTTGATTTTAAAACCTGATTTTGCGATTTTGGAAAAAGTAGTTTTATCACATTCTTTTGCTAAATAAAGCTCATTGATATAGTCTTTATGATATTCTAAAATATAAAAAAATATTTGCTTCCCATAAACTATCATATTAAAATTTTACCTAATCTTGACTTAAAAGCAGTTTTTGATAAATTTCTTTTGCATTTTTTCCATTGAACTTTGATAATAATTTTGCTTTTGCTTTTAAAGGCAGCTCTAAATCCATAATATCTTTTTCACAAAGAGTATTTTGCAAAAAATTTTGTTCTTTTGATTGCAGTACTACAACCCATTCGCCGTTTAAATTAGACTTTTTTAAAATTTCAAAAAGCTCTTTGGCATTGCCTTTAAATTTATTTTCAAATTTTTTACTGATTTCTTTAATCAAAAAAATTTCTCTTTGGCTGTCTAGAATCATAATTTGTTCTATCAAAGATAAAATACGCTTGGGGGATTCGTAAATAATACTTGGATAAGGAAAGTTTAAAATTTTTTCTATATCTTTTTGTCTTTCTTTGCCTTTATTTGCTAAAAAACCAATAAAGATAAATTCTTTTTGACAAAATGCTGAGCTTGCAAGAGCAACTAAGGCTGCATTTGCACCTGGTAAAATTTCATAGGTGATATTATTTTCTTGTGCAAATTCTACCAAAGCCTTTCCAGGGTCGCTAATCCCTGGCATTCCTGCATCGCTTAAATAAGCTACATTTTTTTCAAATATCTTTAAATCAATACTTGCTAAAACTTCTTTTTCATTATGGGAGTGTAAGGCTATAAATTTAGAAATATGTATATCAGTGTGAAATTTGGTATTTAATAACGAAATCAAAGACTTACTTACTCTTGTATCTTCGCAAAACACAAGATCGCAAGTCTTTAAAAGTTCTAAGGCTCTAAAAGAAATATCGCTTAAATTTCCTATGGGAGTAGGAATAAAATAAAGCATAATTATTGCATTGCGTATTTTTTCTTAAATTTCTCTACACGACCTGCAGCATCTACAATTTTTTCACTGCCTGTAAAAAAAGGATGGCAATTTGAACAAATATCTACTCTTAATTCTGCTTTGTTTGACTTTGTTGTAAAAGTATTTCCACAAGCACAACTTACTTTGCATTCTATATATTCTGGGTGAATTTCTTTTTTCATTAGTTTTCCTTAAAAATTAAAACAATAAGCCGTGATTATAAATTATTTAACATAAAAAAGAGATTAATTTAAGAAAAGTTAAAGCAAAATTTT
The DNA here is from genome assembly GCF_001763075.1 of Campylobacter sp. BCW_4321. Classification (NCBI taxonomy): domain Bacteria; kingdom Pseudomonadati; phylum Campylobacterota; class Epsilonproteobacteria; order Campylobacterales; family Campylobacteraceae; genus Campylobacter; species Campylobacter sp. BCW_4321. The sequence goes on from NZ_MJYA01000063.1 coordinate 9,754, forward strand.
TGAAGCTATAGCTATAATAGCTGTTTGACTTTTTAGAATATTAGAGCTTTTAAGAGAGATTTTCCGGTTAAACAATAATCTCTCATCATTGTTAAATCCACCTTCAGGACCTATAAAATATAATTCTTTTTCATCGAAATGACTTTGTTGTTCTCCTTGAAAATCAACCATAATTGCATTTGGAAATTTTTGAACAAATTCTTGAGTGCTTTGGTGGATAATTAAATCCATTTTAGTATTTCTACCGCATTGTTCACAAGAAGAAATAATGATTTTTTCAAATCTTTCTAAATCGATTTTAAAATTTCTTTGTGAAAAATTTGTAAAAACCAAATGTAACTTTTTTACTCCAAGTTCATTTAAGAAAGGTAGAGTTTTTTCTAAAATTTTAATATCTATAATGGCTAAGGCTAAGTTTAATTCACTTTGTTTTATATTTTGTGATTTTTTGTTTAAAAATTTTAAAGTGCAAGAATTTCTTGTTAAATTTGTGATTGTATAGTTGTAAAGAAAATTATCTTGTAAATTTCTAAGATTTAGCTCCGAATTTTCCTTTACTCTTCTTACTTTTAAATGGTTAAAGTTTTCACCTTGAAGTTGTATAAACTCTTCTCCAGCTTGCTTGTTATACAAAAATTGCATTTTATAGATATCTTTCTATTAAAAAAGGCAAAAACAATAAAAAAATTTCAAAAGGTAAAATCAAACAACTAATCCATCTAAAAGTGGCATATTTTCTAAATCTTCTTGCTTTTTTAAAACAAACAAAGTGAAAAATTGCTAAGGCAAAAATTAAGATCCAAGAAAAAATCATTACCCAGATATTGACATTCATTTGAAATTGTTTCATTGCTGATAACAAACAACCTGTAAAAATAATCAAAGCTAAAAATAAATAATAAATTGGTAAAAATAATCGTATTCTGCGAATAAAAATGAATTCGGTTTTAAAATTTCCTTGTGTTAGTATAAGATAAAAAAGCATTAAAAAACCGCTCGCATAAAGACTATAAAGATGTAAAGCTAAAAAGAATTCGTAACTTTGATCCATTATTTTCCTTTGTTTATAAAATCAGCTAAATTTTGAATTTGTTCATCACTTAAAAAACTATGGTTTTTATCTTTTATCGTTTTTATTTTTTGTATAAAAATTTTATTGCTCAAGGTTTTAATGGCCGTGCTGTTTTTAGGTTTTAATTCCCCTTTTTCTCCATGACAAGTGGCGCATTTTTGTTTATATAAAGAGTTGATAATACTAGGATTGACTTCATGTTCATCATTTGAACTTTGTGCTTCATCATCTACAGGTAAAGGCAGGTTGGAGTCACTTAATTCTGTTTTTTCATCGTTTTGTTCTATTTGGACTACTTCTTGATCTGTATTTTGAGTCTTGGAAATATTTTTTTCATCATTAGAACAGGCAGATAAAACTAATAAAAAAAAACTTAAGGCAATTAAAATTTTAGCTTTTTGCATTAAATCTCCTTTGGATTTATAAAAATTTCTTCATTTTTTAATTTGTTATAAAAATCTATATCATTCCATTCTGCTTTAATGCCATTGGAAAATTCTATGTCTTGAAGTGAAATTTTTGGCATTAGCTCACTATAGGCATCTTCTCTAAAACCTTGTGCATAGCCTGTTCTTGTTTCATGAACAATGATGCTTTGTAAAGTCACTCCTTGTTCTCCATTTACCATTTTTGTTTGTTTTAATAAAGCATCTATAAGTATGAAAAATACACGACAAAAATTTTCAGCACTTACATTAACAGGCAGGCAAATCCAACGACTTGAATATTTTTTCATTTCTTCTAAATATTTTGCGTCATCATATTTAAAAAGAGTGATAGCATGATCAAAACTATCAATAATTTGGCGTATATAGGTTTTTAAAAGTCCAAAATCATAGACCATTCCAGCATTATCTAAATATTTGCTTTCAAGTAAAACTTCAACTTTGTAAGAATGTCCATGAATGCTACTTTTGCAACGCTTAGAAGAACAAAATCTAACAATGTGTGCGTTTTCAAATTCAAATAATTTTCTTATAATCATACACCCTCTTTATCGTTCCAAAGACGAATATGAATTCTATCAGAATAATTATAACCATTCTTAATACAAAATTCAGCAATTTTTTGAGCATTTTTTTTAAGGTTTTGCTCATTTTCACCCATAGGCATACAAAAAATTTGATTTGGAGCTTCTTTTAGAATTTCATTGATTTCTAAAAATGAATTATCAAGAGTATTGGCATCTAAAACAAATTTATAAAAACTATCTTTTGCGTAATTTTTAAATGCTTTTAAAGCTTTAAAATTTAATCGTTTATCTTTTTTTATCCCACTATTTTGGAGTTTAACGCTTAAAGCAAAAATACATTCTTTGTAAAAAGGATATCTATCAAAATCAATTTCTATGCTTCCATTGCTTTCAAAGTGTATTTCGAATTTATTTTTTAATAACATTTGGATAAATTCTATAAATTCAGGATTTTCATAATGGATTAATGGCTCTCCACCTGTGATAACAACTATAGGATCAAAGTCTTTTTTTAATTTTATCACTCTTTTTAAAAGTTCATTAGCATTTAAAGTTTCATAACTTTCTTTAAAATCTTTTGTGAAAACAGCTCTTATCGTGTCACATCCAATGAGAGTTTTATCGTTTTTTGATATTTTTACATTAAAACCTAAACAGTTGAAATTGCAACCAGCAAAACGCATAAAAATAGCTAATTTTCCATTATATTTGCCTTCTCCTTGAATGCTTAAGAAACTTTCAACAAGTTGCAAAATTAACCTCCAGTTTGATAAAAAGCACGAGATGAGGTTTCATTATCAACAACACTCCATTTATTTTTTTCTGGTTTATTTCTTAATACTTCTTGTAATATTTCTACAGCGGCTTTAATATCACCTTTTCGAACCGCTTCTTTTATGCTTAATGCTTCATCAAAATAAAGGCAAGGTATTAACAAGCCTTCAGCACTTAAGCGTATGCGATTGCAAGAATCGCAAAATTCATGGCTATGAGGATCTATAATTCCAAATTCATAATCATCTGCCTTGTAAATACTCACAGGTGCTTTTTCATCTTTTTTTATAAGTTGAATTTGATATTTTTGACTCAAAATTTGTATAATTTCATCTCTTTTTAATCCTTGTAATTTACCATAAGCATGAGTATTTTCCATAAATTCTATAAAGCGAATTTGAGCTTTTTTTGATTTTGCAAATTCCAAAAGAGATATCAGTTCATCATCGTTTAAATTTTTAAGAGCTACAGTATTAAGTTTTACTTTCAAATCTAGATTTAAAGCTTCATCAATTCCAGATAAAACACTATCTAATACATCTTTTTGCGCAAGAGTTTTTGCTTTTTTGTGATCTAGGGTATCAAGTGAAATATTAAGTCGTTTAAGTCCAGCATTTTTTAGGTCTTTAGCAAAGTCTTTTAGTAAAAATCCATTTGTAGTTATAGCAAGGTCAATATCGCTTTTATAATCGCTAATCATTTTTATAAAAATACTTAAATCTTTTCTTAATAAAGGTTCTCCACCTGTTATACGGATTTTTTCAATTCCTTCGTCTATAGCTGCTTTAACAAATAAAAAAAGTTCTTCGAAGCTTAATAAATTTTCTTTTGGCTGATAATCGAAAGGAATTTTTGGCATACAATAAAGGCAGCGAAAGTTACATCTTTGTGTAACTGAAATTCTAAGATAATTTATCTTTCTACCGAATTGATCTATAAGCATTTATTTTCCATTCTATTTTATTAATTTCTTAAATTTTAAGACAAGTTCTACATTTCCAGTGCCAATGCGTAAATCTTTAGCGATTTGTTCTATGCTTTTTCCTTCTTTGAAAAGATTTTCTATTTTTTGTTCTTCTGTATCGTAATTTGGTGTAAGTTTAGCCATGCTTTGTGCTTTTTGTTCCAAATTTAAAAGACGATTTTGTTGTTCATTTTGAAAATCTTCTATGATATGTTCCATAGTTTTTAGTGTTCTTAAAACAGGAGTGATTTTTGAACTGATTTGTTTATCAAGTTCAATCATAATTTCTTCTTTTAAAAGAGAGGTTTTATAGTCTTCATCCTCTTCGCTATCATCTTTAACTCCTAATTCTTTACGAAAATAATGAAGTTCTTTGGTAATATCTTCTATCACATTTTGAAGTTTTGCTATTTTTGCATTATTTTCTCTTTCTTTGATATTCATGTAGGCTAGCATTGCAATTAAAAGCACAATTATAAAAACTAAATAAAGTACATCATCACTCATTCTTGGCCTTTCTTATTTCTTATCATATTTCTTTGGATTTCAACAACAAAAGCATCAAAAGCCATTTTGTCTTCAGGCTTAATTTTGATAATTTTTGCCAATGTTTGACTTTGAGCTTTGATAAAAATAGCTATTTTTTGATTATTTAAATCAAATCTTAAATAATATTCTTTATCTTCTTCTAAAATAGTATCCAAAAAATTTAGATACTCAAAATTTAAAGATTCTATTACCCCTTTTTGCTTAAGTGGTATAAGTTCTTTATTTTTATCTAAAGAATTTTCAAGTCTTAAAATATCTTCTTTTAGACTTAAAAGAAGATCAAAAATAATTTTTTCACCCTCGTCAAAATCAATGCGTAAAGCAAGTTTTTTCCATTTTAAAATTTGAGAAATTGCTCCAAGTTTTAGGTATTCTCCAAGAAAACGGTTATTTTCTATTTCACAACATTCTAAATGAGCTTCAAATCCTGCTTTAAAAAGTGCTAATTCCATAATAAATCAATCCAAATAAAAATAAAAAAGATAATACTTAAATAACCATTTAGAGTAAAAAATGCTCTATCAATATGAGCAAAATTCTTATGAACAATTTTATGTTCCAAGGCTAAAATAATACCGCTTATAATTACCCCAATAAGTGCTATTTTTCCAAGTGCTACACCCCAAACTTCCCACACAAAAAGAAGCCAAAATAATACCGCTAAAATATGGCAAAAAGATGATATAAATAAAGTAGCCTTTGAACCAAATTTAGCAGGAATAGAGTGAAGTCCTATTTTTTTATCATACTCCATATCTTGTAAAGAATAAAGCAGATCAAACCCAGCTGTCCAAAAAGTTACACCTAAACATAAAATAACGCTATAAATGTGAATTTCACCCATAATTATAACACTTCCTGCAATAGGCGCAAGTCCTAAACAAAATCCTAAAACTAAATGTGCTAAAGAACTAAAGCGCTTAAAAGCTGAATAAATAGCCAATACCAAAAGCACAGGAAAAGACAAATAAAAAGCCAAGGTATTAATAAAATAAGAACATGATATAAAAATAAGTGCATTAATAATAATAAAAATCCATACACTTTTTCTACCTATTTTTCCACTGACATTAGGGCGATTTGCACAACGAGGATTATCCTTATCTATATCTTCATCCATTAAACGATTTGTAGCCATGGCAAAATTTCTTGCACTTACTGCACAAATAATGCCTAAAATCAACGCCTTAAAACCAAACCAAGCAGTGTCATTTGCAAGTTTTGATGCTACAATCATAGAGGAAAATAAAAAAGGCAAAGCAAAAATAGAATGCTTAAATACTACAAGTTCTAAAATATCTTTAAATTTTATCCAGAATGTGTTCATTTTTCTACTTTAAAATATTTTTTGCTATGATTTTACTAAAATTTTTATAAATTTTAGGATAAATATTAAAATGTTTTTTGAAATAGCATTAATAGGAACAACCGCGAGTGGAAAAACATACATAGCCAATACTTTAGCAAGAGAATTTAATGCTGTTGTTTTAAGTCTTGATAGTCTTTGTGTTTATAAAGAGATTAATATAGCAAGTGCCAAGCCTTCACAAGATGATCTTGCGAGTATAAAATACTTTGGGGTAAATTTATTGAGCGTGAATGAACATTTTAATGTTGAGTTATTCATAAGAGAATATCAAAAAGCAAAAGAATTTGCTTTAGCTAGAAATTTACCTCTAATTATAGTAGGTGGAACTGGATTTTATTTAAAAACTATGATAGATGGTTTAAGTGAAAAAACCTTAGAGTCAAAGAGTTCTTTAAATAACGATGAAATTTATGCTCTTTTATTAAATATTGATCCAAACTATAAAATAGAAAAAAATGATACTTATAGATTAAAAAAATGGCTGGGTATTTATGAGCAAACAAGAGAAATTCCTAGTGAATTTTTAAAAAGAACACAAAAAACTGGGGTGCTTAAAGATATAGAAATTTATGAGCTTGAGTGGGATAAAGAAATTTTAAAAAAACGTATTCAAACTAGAACAAAAGAAATGCTTGATAATGGACTTTTAGATGAAGCAAAAATTCTTTTTTCTAAATTTGATCATAAGCTTAAAGCATTAAATTCTATAGGTTTGAAAGAGTGTAAAGAATATTTAGATGGAGAAATTTCCTTTAAAGAGCTTGAAAATTTAATCACGATACATACTACGCAACTTGCCAAAAGACAAAGAACTTTTAATAAAAAATTTCAAAGTAAAGCCTTGGAATTTGATAAAGCTTTAGCTACTTTAAGAATGAAATTTTCAATCGAAAAATAAATGTTCTACTAGAATTTTTACTCCTAATATAATTAAAACCAATCCGCCTAAAAGTTCAGCTTTATTTTTAAGATAAATTCCAAATTTATTTCCTATTTTTAGAGCAATGATACATAAAATGAAGGTAATAATACCTATTAAAAATATGGCTAATAATAAATTTACATTTAAAAATGCAAAACTCACACCAACTGCTAGTGCATCGATACTCGTAGCAATTGCTAAAGCTAGCATGGTTTTAAAGCCAAATTGGTTGGCATTACTATCGCAATTTTCATTTTCCAATGACTCTTTGATCATTTTTAATCCTATTAAAGAAAGTAAAATAAAAGCTATCCAATGATCAATACTCGCAATAAAAGATGCAAAAGTTATACCTATAAAATAACCAATAGTTGGCATCAAGGCTTGAAATCCACCAAAATAAATTCCAACAATAAGATAATGTTTTAAATGTAGTTTTTTAACACTAAAACCTTTGCATAGTGATACAGCAAAAGCATCCATTCCTAAAGCACAGGATAAAAAAATAAGACTATAAAAATCCATAATAAATCCTAAAATTTTATAAAAAATTGAAGATGAAATTATAATCAAACAAAGATAAAAATCACATAATTTTGATATATTTAATTAAATTTTAAGAAATAAATATATATAATTCAATTTCATTTTTATTTTTTACTCCTTAAAAGTGGCCCATTCGTCTAGCGGTTAGGACATCGCCCTTTCACGGCGGTAACACGAGTTCGAGTCTCGTATGGGTCACCACTTTTTAATTTTTCTTTTAAAATAACTATTTTTTCATTTTTCTATTAAAATTTAATAAATATTAATAATTTATTTTGTAGAATACGGATAGCTTTTGATATAAGTCTATTATAGACTTATATCAAGGCTGGGCATTATTGAGCTGGTGTTTGCTCTTTTGTTTTTTTGTGAGTTTTAGCTTCATGTTTTTTATCAGCTTTAGCTTTTGAATGATGAGCTTTTGTATGTGTTTGATTCACATCGCTTGGAGTATTAGCTGCAAAAACATTAGCTACGAGAGCACCTAGTAATGCTGAGATTAGTACAACTTTTTTCATATTTTCCTCCTTATGAATAATTTTTAGTTGCAAATTAATTGTAATTATTAAAAACCAACAAATAGATATTTTTTGTAAAAATATTTCAAAAAAATATAATTTTTTATATACATTTAAATTATTATTAAAATATATTATAAATATATCTTATTTTATTTAGATTAAATAAATAGAAATTTTACCCACTAAGCTTTTAAGATATTTTTACTCTTTTTAATATTATTATGGTAATATTTTCAATATCAAACTAAAAATAAAGGAGAAATTATGTTTGAATTAAGAAAATTACCTTATGATACCAATGCTTTTGGTGATTTTTTGAGTGCTGAAACTTTTAGCTATCATCATGGAAAACATCACAATACTTATGTTACAAATCTAAATAATCTTATTAAAGATACTGAATTTGCAGGTAAAGATCTTGTAAGTATTATCAAAACTTCAAATGGGGGCGTATTTAATAACGCAGCTCAAGTTTATAATCATGATTTTTATTTTGATTGCATTAAGCCAAGTACAGGCTGTGGTTGTGGCGGTTCATGTCAAAGTATAGATGCTAATTTACAAGCGGCACTAGAAAAAGAATTTGGATCTTTAGAAAATTTCAAAGCTGAATTCATCAAAGGTGCTACAGGAGTTTTTGGTTCAGGATGGTTTTGGTTAGTTTATAATACTAAAAATCAAAAACTAGAATTTGTAGGCACTTCAAACGCAGCTACACCGATTACTGAAGATAAAGTTCCTTTACTTGTTGTAGATGTTTGGGAACATGCTTATTATGTAGATCATCGTAATGCACGCCCTGCTTATTTAGAGAAATTCTATGCTCATATCAATTGGGAATTTGTTGCAAAAGCTTATGAATGGGCTTTAAAAGAAGGTATGGGATCAGTTAGTTTTTATGCAAATGAACTTCACCCTGTAAAATAATTTTAATCCTTTTTGTGTTAGAATGAATTTTGGCTTAATGTCAAAATTCTATACGAAAAGGAGCAAAAAATGGATAATTCCTTATCTGCATATACTCAAAAATATGACAAAGAAGGTTATGGACTTCAATATCCTGATGGTCATGTTATAAGATTTTACGAGAGAATCTTAAAATACAAACTAAGTAAAACAAGTGGAAAATTACTTGATTTTGGTTGTGGAAATGGAGTGCATTCTAAGTATTTTAAAAATATAACGGGGGGGGGTATAGAGCCTTATGGTATTGATATAGTTCCTAGTTTAAAAAAGTTTTGGGAAAAAGATCCTTGCTTAGATTCTAAAAATTTTCACATCATATCTCCTAATTCTAGCTTTAAAAAACTCTTCAATACAAAAATGGATTTTATATTTGCAAATCAAAGCTTATATTATCTTACAAAGCAAGCTTTTAAAGAAGCTGTGCAAGAATTTTATGAATTATGCAATGAAGGAGCTATTATATTTGCAACTATGATGAGTGATAAAGGCTATAGTATGTATGAAAGAGGAGAACTTATGGATAATGGATTACGTGAAGTAAAAGGATGTCCAAGTGGTAGATTGAGCGGTTCTTCATATATACGCTTTACTAAAGACATAGAAGAATTAAAAGAAGATTTTAAGCCTTTTAAACCTTTATTTTGGGGAGATTATGAATTAATTAATCTGTATAATTTTGAAGGCAGTGTGGAGCACTTTATTTATATAGGACAAAAGTAAGTGCTAAAGCACTTACTCTCCTAAACTTGGAGTCATTTCGATAATCTTCCAAGGAAGTCCTTGAGAATTCAGCTCTTCCATAAAAGGCTTAGAGTCAAATTCTTCCATATTAAATACGCCTTTTCCTTGCCAAATTCCTTTAGCGACTAATTTCGTGCCTATCATAGCAGGAACACCTGTAGTATAGCTTACAGCTTGTGCGCCAGTTTCTTTGTAGCATTCTTCATGATTACAAACATTATAAATATAAACTTGCTTATCTTTTCCATCTTTTTTACCACGAATTACGCAACCTATATTGGTATAACCTTTAGTACGTGGCCCCAAACTCGCAGGATCGGGAAGCAAGGTTTTTAAAAATTCTATAGGAATGATTTCTTTTCCTTGGTGCATCACAGGTTTAATCCCTAGCATTCCAACATTTTCGAGACATTTCATGTGAGTTAAATAACTTTGTCCAAAGGTCATAAAAAAGCGTATTCTTTTTAAACCTTTGATATTTTTTACCAAGCTTTCAAGTTCTTCATGATAAAGCAAATAGCTATCTTTCACACCTACTTCTGGATAATCCCACTGTATTTTTATTTCCATCGGCTCTGTTTCTATCCACTTGCCATTTTCCCAATAACGCCCTTTAGCAGAAACCTCACGCAGATTGATTTCAGGGTTAAAATTCGTCGCAAAAGCATAGCCATGATCACCTGCATTGCAATCTAAAATATCTATATAAGAAATTTCATCAAATAAATTTTGCTGTGCATAAGCACAAAAAACATTAGTTACACCAGGATCAAATCCACTTCCTAAAAGTCCTAAAATTTCTGCTTGTTTAAACTCATCATTTCTTGCCCATTGCTCTTTGTATTCAAATTTAGCTAAATCAGGATGTTCATAATTTGCCGTATCTACATAATCAATCCTTGCTTTTATACAAGCATCCATTAAACTCAAATCTTGATAAGGCAAAGCAACATTGAGTAAAATTTGTGCTCCTGTTTTCTTGATAAGTTCTACAACCGCATTGCTATCATCAGCATCAATTTGCGCTGTTTCGATTTGAACCCCTAAACGCTCTTTGATAAAAGCAGCGATTTCATCACATTTGCTTTTTGTTCTACTAGCTAAAGTGATTTTGCTAAAAGTATCAGAATTCATTGCGCATTTTACAGTAGCCACACGACTTACTCCACCTGCGCCTATGATTAAAAGATTTTTCATGAAATTTGTCCTTAAAAGATTTTTAGGAATTTTAACTAAAAATTGATAATATCAAAATTTATTTTTTCTTCTAAGTTATAATTTGAGCTTAATAACATAAAAAATTCTATATTTTTATATCTTAACTTAAGTCTATAAAAAGCCCCTAAAAATTCTTTTTGTAAAATTTTAGCCTCAAAGCGATTTCCTATTTTAAGTTCTGCATAACCAAAAATATAATTTTTTGAAGCTATCCAAGCAAAAAATTCATCTTCTAAATCAAGTTTTTCTTCTATGATATTTAAATCAGGTAAAATTTGCGCACTTTTAAAATCGGGCTTAAAATAAAGCTCTTTAGGATTTGCATGAGCTAAAATTTTTCCTTTTTCTAAAAAAGCGATTTGATCAGACATACAATAAGCATCTTCAATATCATGAGTTACCATAATAGCCGTAATGCCTTGATTTTCTATCATTTTTTTCAATTCTCTTCTTAAATCCTGTTTTAAATTTTGATCCAAATTAGAAAAAGGTTCATCTAAAAGCAAAAGCTGACATCCTCTTGCTATAGCTCTAGCAAAAGCCACTCTTTGCGCTTGCCCTCCTGAAATTTCATCGATTTTTTTATATCTTAAATCTTCAATTTCAAAAGTTTTAAGCAAATGATTTAAAATTTGATTTTTATCTTTTTTATCGTAAAGTGCAAAAAGTATGTTTTTCTCAACATTTAAATGAGGAAATAAAGCATAATTTTGAAACATCAAAGCCACTTCACCTTTGCAAGAAAACAAATCATAAGAACTAGCTTGTTCAAGCTTAGCAATAATCCTTAAAAGCGTGCTTTTTCCGCTTCCACTACCTCCTAAAATGCTTAAAAATTCTCCTTCTTTGACATGAAGATTGATATTTTCTAAAGCTTGTATTTTTCCAAAATTTTTAGATAAATTTTTAATTTCTAACATCATCTTTCCTTGTGATTTTATCCATCCAAACAACAACCATTAAAGAAAGAAAAACGATAAACAAGGAAGGCAAAGCTGCATCATAAATTCTTTCATCACTTGCAAACCAGAAAGCTTTAACACTTAAAGTTTCAAAGCCAAAAGGCGCTAAAATTCTACTTAAAGGAAGTTCTTTAATCGTATCAATAAAAACAATAATAAAAGCCAAAAATAAAAAATGTTTCATTAAAGGTGCGTGAATTTTAAAAAATAAAATAAAATAACTCGTTCTTAAATTTAAACTTGCTTCATCAATATTTAGATGAATTTTATTATATCCTCCCTCTAAAGAATAAATTGCACTCGCTAAAAAACGAATTATATAAGCAAAAACAAGAACAAGTAAAGAATTTTCCAATAAACTCATGTGAAAAAATTTATCCAAAAATACAAAAAGCACTATAATGCTAATCCCTAAAGCAGCAGCAGGTATAGAATAACCCAAAGAACTTATTTTTAAAATAAATAAATTAAAAAAATGATTTTTAACTATCCTAGAGCTAAACATCAAAAAATAAGCTAAAAAAGTGGTAATTAAAGCAGTGATTAAAGCTAAGATTATAGTTTGAAAACTGATAATATAAAATTGCGATTCAAAAAGCTTATGATCTTTTAGTCCCCAATAAACTAGCCAAATAAAAGGTAAAATAAAACCTACAAAAGCAATCATAAAACAATAAATACAGGATAGAATTTGTTTAATAGGATTTAATTTTCTTTTTTTGATAAAAAGAGCTAAATTTTGATTAAAACTATAATGATGTTTATTTTTATAATAATAATCCACATACATAATCAAAAATACAAAAAGCATTAAAATACCCGATAAAACACTAGAAGAATAAGAATCATTCAAATCATACCAGAGTTTAAAAATTCCAGCCGAAAAAGTATCCACTCCCAAATAAGCACTTGCACCATAATCACTCAAAGTTTCCATTAAAACCAATAAAGCTCCAGAAAAAATGGCAGGTCTTGCACTCAAAAGTGCCACGCGTGTAAAAATTCTAAATTCAGAATATTTCATGATTTTAGCTACTTCATAAGCCTCTTTAGCTTCACTTTTAAAAGCTGTTTTAGCAAATAAATAAATATAAGGATATAAAGAAATAGCCAAAACAAAAATAACACCATAATGATTGAAAAAATCTATCCTAAAGCCAAAATTTTCATGAAAAAATCCTTGAAAATCCATAATTCCCACATAAACAAAGGCTAAAATATAAGCAGGTATGGCCAAGGGTAAAATGAGTAATTTTTCTAAAATTTTACAGAAATAAAAATCATAATTTGCGATCAAATAAGCAGAACTCACACCCAAAATCAAGCTTAAACACAATACTCCCACGCTAATTATAAAAGTATCTTTGATGAATTTTAAAAATAAATAATCAAAAAAATGACTCAAATTTTCTTTAATAGATGAAAATTGGGTTAAATCACTTGTGTTAAAATTTTGAAATAAAATATAAAAAAGTTCAGCAAAAATACCAAAAATAGGCAAAGCAAGAAAAAGGGCAAGTAAAATTGCCCCGAGTTTATAGTATTTTAAGGTTTTATACATTATCTAAAACCGACTTCATCGTAAATTTTAACAGCTTCTTTAATATTTTCTGCTATCTTACTCACAGGAATTTGATCTTCTTTAAAAGTTCCAAAATCCTTTACCGTTTGGCTTAATTCTACATCATTTCTTATAGGAAATTCATAATTACTATCAGTAAGAATTTTTTGAATTTCAGGACTTAACATAAATTCCATAAATTTTTTAGCCGCATCTTGATTTTTACTTGATTTTGTCATAGCAATACCGCTAATGTTAATATGCGTTCCTCTATTGTCTTGATTAGGAAAAATAATACCCAAAGAATTCCCCACTTCTACATCTTTTGGATTTTTAGAATTCTTTAAAAGCCCTATATAATAAGTATTCATAACTGCAAATTTAGCTTTGCCTGCAAATACTTGTCTGGCTTGATCTCTATCCCCACCCTTTGGGTTTGTCGCAAGATTCTCAAGTACACCTTTAGCCCATGCTTTAGCCTCTTTACTTCCATCATTAGCTATAATAGATGCTAAAAGAGTTTTGCTATAAGGAGCTGTAGCACTTCTCATGACAATTTCTCCTTTAAATTCAGCTTTTGCTAAATCTTCATAATTTTTCATTTTGCTAATGTCGATATTTGCGTTTTTATTGTAAGCAATAATTCTTGCTCTTTTTGTAATCGCAAACCATTCTTTATCCTTATCTCTTAAATGAGCAGGTATAAATTCTTCTAAATATTTTGATGAAACAGGGGATAAAAGTCCTAAATTTTTAGCTTCTGTAAGATTTGAAATATCAGCTGTGATGAAAATATCAGCAGGAGAGTTATTTCCTTCAAGAGAAAGCCTTTTAATAAGTTCTGAAGCTTTAGCTTGAGTATGATTGACCTTAATGCCTGTTTTTTCTTCGAATTTTTTTATGATTTCAAAATCAGCATCATAATGTCTTGCTGAGTAAATATTAAGCTCGCTAGCACCTAACAATGAAAAAGCCGTTAAAAACATAAAGAAGATTTTTTTCATATTTTATCCTTTATTGAGAATTATACTTGGTTTTATTAAGATCTTTAAAATCAGTATGAGAATGTTCAGAGCAAGCAAAAGCAAAGCCAACGCATAGTAAAAATAAAATTATTTTTTTTCATAGACATTAATTCCTTTTTTAGATATTTTGATAAGAAATATTAATATTAAAAAGTAAATATGACGTAATATTTATATTTTTATATTTCTTTAAAGAATAAAGAGGTTTATTTTTGACACATATATTGATAAATTTATGATTTTTAATAAACTCTTGATTAAATAAAGTTGATTAAAATTTTTCTTTTAAAAGGTGGTAGCATGTTTTCTTCATTTTTTAAAAGTAAAAAATGGGCTTTATGGGCTTATTTAGGACTTTTTTTACTCTTATTTTTTCTTTTTATTCAAACAAGTCTTAATGTTGCTATAAATTCATGGTATAGTGATTTTTACAATGTTTTACAAAAGCCAAAAATAGAACTTTTGGATTCTAATTCTACGCAAAAAATAGAAACTAATTTCGAAAATAATGCCACTTTAATCCAAGAGGCTAATCAAAGAGCTGAGCAAAATTTCCAAAAAGCTAATTTTATCAATAAAGGCGCATTGTATTATTATCAAAATTTATTAGAATATTTTTTCAACTCTAGGGCTATGATTGAAAAGCCAAATTATTCAGCAAATGATTTTTATGCTTTGATTTTAGTTTTTTTGGCTATTGCTATTCCTTATGTTTTAATCGCTACGATTAATATCTATTTTGCTAGTGTCTATGCTTTTAAGTGGCGTGAGGCTATGACTTTTTCTTATTTAAAATTTTGGAAAAATAAAGATGACAATATAGAAGGAAGTTCGCAAAGAATTCAAGAAGATACTTATAATTTTTCCAAAATCGTAGAGAGTTTAGGACTTAGTTTTATAAAAGCTTTGATGACCCTTGTAGCATTTATTCCGATTTTATGGAGTTTAAGTGATGTTGTGAGTAAAGCTTTATTTGCAAATTTAAGCGAAAATTCTTCTTTTTATTTTTTAAAAAATATTGATGGTTTGCTTGTTTATGTTGCACTTTTGATTTCTTTAGGAGGCTTGGTTGTGTCATGGTTTGTAGGTATTAAACTTCCTGGACTTGAATATAACAATCAAAAAGCTGAAGCAGCTTTTAGAAAAGAGCTTGTTTATGCTGAGGATAATCGCAAAGAATACGCTAAAAATGAGACTATGATAGAGCTTTTTACAGGGCTTAAATTTAACTATAAAAGACTTTTTTTACATTATGGATATTTTAATATTTGGCTCATTTTATTTGAGCAAATGATAGTTATAGTGCCATTTTTAATCATGGCACCAGGGCTTTTTGCTGGAGCTATAGGACTTGGTATTGTAATGCAGATTAACAATGCTTTTGATCAAGTACGAAGCTCTTTTAGTGTTTTTATCACAAACTGGACAACTATCACTCAACTTAGAAGTATATATAAGCGTTTAAAAGAATTTGAGAAAAATATTTCTTATAAGTCTTAGTTTTTTCTTATAAAATACAAGAAAAAATTCAAATATTAAATTTACTTTTAATTGTGTATAATAAGGTTTAATAATATTTTATTTCTTAAGGAGCTTCATTGGACCCCAGTCAGGTTTTGGATTTAAACCAAACTTCTACAGCATCTTTTGATGCAGGATATTCTATACTTATGGTTGTTGTTGCACTTGCTCTAGTGTTTTTAAATGGTTTTTTTGTTTTGTCTGAATTTAGTATTGTTAAAGTACGTCGTTCCAAGCTTGAAGAGATGGTAAAAGAAAAAAAAGCTGGTGCCAAGAAAGCTTTGGAGGTTACTTCAAGACTTGATACTTATCTTAGTGCTTGTCAATTAGGAATCACTTTAAGTTCTCTAGCTCTTGGTTGGATAGGTGAGCCTGCTATTGCAAAAATGCTAGAAATTCCGCTTATTAATCTTGGTTTTAACACTGTTGTTATCCATACTATAGCTTTTATTATTGCTTTTAGCATTATTACTCTTTTACATGTGGTTTTAGGAGAACTTGTGCCAAAAAGTATAGCTATTGCAGTTGCGGATAAAGCGGTTTTATTTATAGCTAGACCGCTTCATTGGTTTTGGATACTCTTTTTGCCTTGTATTAAAATTTTCGATTTTTTAGCAGCTATAAGTTTGAAACTTTTTGGAATAAAACCTGCTAAAGAAAGCGAGCTAACTCATAGCGAAGAAGAAATTAAAATCATAGCAAGTGAGAGTCAAAAAGGTGGAGTTTTAGATGAATTTGAAACAGAGATCATACGCAATGCTGTTGATTTTTCAGATACTGTTGCTAAAGAGATTATGACTCCTAGAAAAGATATGATTTGTCTAAATAAACAAAAAAGTTACAAAGAAAATATGCAAATCATTTGTGAATATAAACATACTCGCTTTCCTTATATTGACGGTTCTAAAGATACTATTTTAGGGATGATACACATACGAGATATAATACAAAATGAATTAAACCATAAAAGTCAAAATTTAGATACTTTTGTTAAACCTTTGATTTTGGTTCCTGAAAATATCAGCATTTCAAAAGTACTTGTAATGATGAATAAAGAACGCTCTCATACTGCATTAGTAGTTGATGAGTATGGTGGAACTGCTGGAATTTTAACCATGGAAGATATCATGGAAGAAATTATTGGTGAAATTAAAAGCGAGCATGAAGAAGACAGCTATAAAAAACTTGCTGAAAATATCTATGAATTTCAAGGACGATGCGATATAGAAACTGTTGAAGAAATGCTTGTAATAAACTATGATGAGGATTTAGAACAAGTTACTATAGGTGGATATGTATTTAATCTTTTAGGACGCTTACCTATGGTAGGAGATCGCATTGAAGATGAACTTTGTTACTATGAAGTTAAAAAAATGAATGGGAATTCTATAGAGCGTGTTAAGGTGGTTAAAAAAACCAATAAAGATGAAGAATAAGTCTCTTTAGGCTTATTTCTTTTTGTAAATTTGGTTTTTAATTTCTATACACTCAAAACCTTTTTTATCTAGTGTAACTACGCGTAAATATCCACCATCATCTATTTTACCCTCGCATAAAAATACCCTTTTGGCTATTTTCATAGGAAGTTTTTCTTTATTTCTGTGTCCAAAGATTTGATAAAGATTGTCCGAGGTGAAATTACAAAATTGATTTGCCACTTTTTGACTGTCTTCATATCCACCTACACCATAAATAAAATCATGGCTTGGTATAAAGCTTATTTTTTCAGGTTTGGAGGGTATAAAATTTACTCCTCCATGTGAACAAAATATGAATTTATTTTGGAATTTGTAGTATAAACATTCTTTTAGATGAGGATAGAGTTTTCTAGCATCTCTTGGAGTAAGTTTTTCTTTTCTAAAATCCTTTAAAGTATTTTCATTAAATTCTTTGGAATTTGACAATTCTCCATTAGCCCATTTTATAAGATGTCTTTCGTGATTTCCTTCTAATAAGCATACATTTTCTTTTTCGCAAATTTTTAAAAGAAATTTTATTACTTTGCCATTTTCTATACCTCTGTTGATATAATCTCCCAAAAATATATAAAATTCATCTTCTTTGATTGTTTTAATGTATTCTTTTAAAACACTATAACAACCTTGTAAATCTCCTATATGATGAATTTTTTTATATTTACTTAAATTTGGCATTTGGTAAAGACATTTTTTCCAGTCATTTGAGTCTAAAATTGGATATTTTTTTGGATTTTTTTTGAGTAAATCTTGAGTTTTTTCCAAAAGAGCATAAGGGATGATATATCCATTTTTTTTAGCTTCTAAAAGATTTTTTTCTTGACATTGTTTTAAAGAGCTATCAAAAACAATAACATACATTTTATAGCGATATTGTTTAGCTAAGTCTTTGTAAATTTTTAATGTTTCATTGTAAGCGTTTATGATGCAAAACTCACCTTTTTGCATACGCATTTCTAGAAGTTTGAGTAAAATTTTACTCAAATCTTCATCATTTTTAACATTTAAAATTTTATATTCACTGACTATATTTTTAACGCTTCCTGATAAAAGACGCAAAGCATTTAAATCAAGTGTATAATTTTGAAGTTTATTATTTTTGATAAATTCTTCTTGTCCTGCGTAATAATTCCCTCTTAAAACAAGTAAGATTCGCACATTCTTTGCCTAGATTTTCTTTAAAAATTCAGTCTTTAAAACAATAACGCCAAATTTATCTACTCTAGCCTCAATTTCACCTTCTTTAGAAGTGAGCTTAATATTTTTTATAGTAGTTCCACGTTTTAAAGTTGTACTTGCACCTTTAACCTTAAGATCTTTTATTACACTCACGCTATCACCTGCGTTAAGTTCTGTTCCATTAGCGTCTTTAGCCATTTTTTTCCTTTCTTTGATCTAAAATATTTAAAATTTGCACCACTAAAGCAAAAGCCATAGCAGTATAAATATATGCCTTATCAATATGAATATCAAAACTTTCAGCAACTAAAACTACGCCTATTAGCACCAAAAAGGCTAAGGCTAAAATTTTAATGCTTGGATATTTTTCAACAAAATCTGCTATAGGTTTAGAAGCAAAAAGCATCACAGCTACTGCGATAATAACAGCGATAATCATGATGGTTACATCTTGAGCAATTCCTACTGCGGTAATAACACTATCAAGTGAAAATACTATATCAATCACAGCAATTTCAGCTACAACTATCCAAAGTTTATTGCTTGCTTTAAAATGACTTTGGCTTTCTTCTTGATGAGAAATTTGCTCTTTAATCTCTTTAATAGACTTTACAATCAAGAAAAGCCCACCTAGTAAAAGAACTAGATCTCTACCTGAAATTTCATTGCCCAATACACTAAACAAAGGTGTTACAAGTTTCATCACCCAAAAAAGAGACAAAAGAAGTAAAATTCTTGTAATCATTGCAAAAGCTAAACCTAAGATACGTCCTTTATCGCGATGTTCAGGGGGTAGTTTACTTACTAAAATAGCTAAAAAAATGATATTATCTATCCCTAGTACAATTTCAAGAGCACTTAAAGTAGCTAAAGTAATCCAAGCATCAATACTAAATATCCATTCAAACATAAATTTCCTTGAAAATTTTAAAATTTTTTTAAAGCGATATTTTATAGTTTTAAAGCAAATGCCTTTAATTCTTTAAGAAAAAATTTCAATCACACTTAAGGGTAAAATTTCATGTTCTAGGCTATGAATTTTTTCTTCAAATTCTTCAAAACTCAAATTTCTTTTTTCAAAAGCTTTTTGAGCTATAATCATCCCACCATCAAGTTCTTCATTGACCCAATGCACACTCACGCCAGCCACTTTCATATCACTTTCATAGCTTTCTTTAATTGCATGTGCTCCTTTAAAAAGGGGTAATAAAGAAGGATGAAGGTTGATCGCTTTAATATTTTTTGTAAAAACAGGACTTAAAATTCTCATAAAACCTGCTAATACAGTAAGATTTGCTCCACTTTCTTTGATTTTTTGTACTAAAATCGTATCAAATTCTTCACGAGTATTATAAGCCTTATGATCAACAATGACAGTATCAAGACCAAATTTTTTTGCCCTTTGTATACCAAAAGCATCTTTTTTATTGCAAAGGCAAAGTACTACTTCATAGGTATTTTCCCCTATGGTTTTTTTATGAAGTTTTTCTAAAATATTTTCTAAATTACTTCCATTTCCGCTAAAAAGTACAGCTAATTTTACAAGCATTTTAATCCTTTGATAAGTTTTAAAGCGTCAAAGCTATTTTTATTAAATTTATATTTTTTTGCAACAAGCCCATGAGCTAAAGTAGCATTTTTTGCTGCTTCTAAAGCACTAAAACCAAAACCTAAATGTGCAGCAATCATTCCACTTAAAACATCTCCACTCCCACCTTTAGCTAAGGCTTGATTTCCCAAATTTACAACAAATAATTTTTCTTTTTGCGCAATAATAGGATTTGCTCCTTTTAAAACAAGAACACAATCATAATTTTGCGAAAATTTTCTAGCATAGAAAAAGCGATTTTTTTGCAATGCTTCTATATCTAAATCCTCATCAAAGCACATTTTATAAAGTTTTATAAATTCTTTTGGATGAGGGGTTATAACAACATCTTTTCTGTTTAAATACCAAAGCAAAGCTTCACTTAAAAAGCAGTTTGCATCCAAGATCAAAGGAGTGTTTTGCAAAATTTCATCTTTTAGAAAATCCAAATTTTCAAGCCCCATACCTAAAGCAATAGCACTTGCATTATTTTCAATTTTTTCTTTTAACATCAAAAGAGGTGAGAAACTTTTTTGTGCTACTAAAGAAACAAGACCTGCTCCAAAATTTAAGGCTCCAAGTCCTGCTAAAGTTCCAGCGCTTGCATTGGCAACTATATAAATATGGCCAAAATTTCCTTTATTAGTGTTGATTTTTCTATCTATAGTTTTTAAATCTTTTTTTTCAAGCAAAAAAGCTTGAGAATTAGGGTAAAATTTCTTAGAGCTAATGCCTAAATTGGCTATTTTAATCCTTCCTACAAATTCCTTAGCAAAATCTTCAAGTAAAATTTCCTTTAAAGCTCCCATGCAAAGTGTAATATCAGCTTTAAAACAAGGATAAAATCCCAAATTTGTAGGCATATCACAAGCTATTTTTAAAGCCTTGCTTTGATTAACTTTTTGAATTATTAAACTTGTTTTTTCATCTAAACAACGATTTGAGCCTGTACCTAAAATACAATCAATAATAATATGAAATTTTTTAAAATTGGGTTCTTTTTTACAAAATTTAAAAGCATAATTTTGTAAAATTTGCTCTTGTTTTTTAAAAAGCGTATTTTCTTTAAATCCTATTTTATAAGCTTTAGCGTGTTTTAAATTTCTTAAAGCCACCAAGCCATCTGAAGCGTTGTTACCCCCGCCTAATAAAAAAAGTATTTTTACTTTTTTAATCTTGCGTTGAATGCAGATTTTTTTAGCTTCTTTTTTAATTAGTTTGGCTAAATTTAATCCCGCATTTTCCATTAAAATAAGCTCATCTAAGCCTTTATTTATAGTATTTTGTTCTAAAATGTTTATATTATCAATAATAGCTTTCATAATCTTTTTTCACCAAAAAATATATATTTTTTTCTCTTTCTTCTTCAAATTTTTTCATTTTAGGTAAAAATTTCTGGATCAAAGCACGAAAATTCTTAAAACCATAATTTTGCGGATGAAAATCCGAGTATTTGCGGTTCATATTAGTGCGTATTAGTGCGTATTCGGCACGCCCCTTTTCATCGATGAGCTGTTCGGTGATATTGATTAAAGCTCTTAAATAATCCTTGCTTAAAATATCTTCTTTATCTTTATCTAAATAAAAAAATTCACTAAAAGCATTTACATAGGATTTTATAGACTTTTCAAGCCCCATTCCTATAACTTGTTTTTTATTTTCTCTTAATTTTTGAATAAGTGAAGTATAATCACTATCGCTTGAAACAATAACAAAAATATCTATGTTTTTTTCATAAAATATAGACATGATTTCAGTGATTAAATACATATCGCTTGAGTTTTTATTGGCTGCAAAATTAAATTGTTGCATAGCGATTAAAGAATATTCAGCAATTTGCTCTCTCCAACCTTGTATATTTTTTTGAGTCCAGTCTCCATAAATGCGTTTAATGATAACCTCTCCGTAATCTGAAGCGATATCAAAAATACTTTTAGCATATTTTGCAGGGATATTTTCTGCATCTATAAAGATAGCTATACTTTTATTTTCCATTTTAACTCCTTGCTCTAAAGCTTAAAGCTTCTAAAATATGGGTTTTGTTAATATTAAAACTTTGTTCTAAATCCGCTATACTTCTTGAAACTTTTAAAATTTTATTGAGCGATCGCAAAGAAAGATTATAACGTGAAATTGCTAAATCTAGCGTATCTTTAGCATCTTTTTCCAATACACAAAAACGACTTAAATCTTCATCTTTTAATTTCCCATTAAATTCTTTTTGCCCTCGTTTTTTACCAAAAATAAAAGCTTGCAAAATTTTTTCACTCATTTCTTTAGAACTTATACTTGTTTTATCATCCTTACTAATCTCATCCATAGCTACATAAAGATCAATCCTATCCATAATAGGAGCTGAAATGTGATTTTTGTATTTTTTAATCTCATTTTCACTACAAACACAAGAAAGATTTTTAGAAAATAAATTTCCGCAAGGACAAGGATTTTGAGCAGCTATAAAGCTAAATTTTGTTTCATAAGTGATTTTGGAATTTACTCTTGAAATATGAATTTTATGATCCTCTAAAGGCTCTCTTAAACTCTCTATGATTTGCTTGTTAAAATGTGGAAATTCGTCAAAAAACAATACTCCACCATTTGCAAGTGCGACTTCTCCAATTCTAGCATTTTTTGTTCCTCCGCCAAAAATACTTGCTCTTGTAGAAGTATGATGAGGATGACGAAAAGCACGAATTTTAGTAAATTCACAATCTTTTGAATCTAAAGACATATAAGCATTTTGCATTAAAATTTCACTTAAACTTTGAGGAGGCATGATATAAACAAGGCGTTTAGCACACATACTTTTACCACTTCCTGGACTTCCTTCAAATAAGATATTATGCATACCTAAAGCAGCTATCATACAAGCTCTTTTAGCCTTTTCCTGCCCTTTGATGTCTTTAAAATCAAGTTTAAAATCCATATTTTGTAAAAAAATTTCATTTTCTATTTGCAAAGGGTTTGTAAATAAAGGATGATTGTGCGAGAAGTGAAAATTTTCATAATTTTTTTCTTTAAAAAACTCTATTGCTTCATTTAAATTTTCAAGTCCATAAACCTCCAAATTTGGTATCATGGAAGCTTTTTGCGCTATGCTTTTTGGAACAACGATTTTAGCTTTTTTAATTTTAGCAGAGAGAAACAAAAGTAAAGAAAAAAGCTCATTTGTGCTTTTAATACTTCCATCAAGTCCTAATTCTCCTACTACAAAAAAGTCATCTAATTCTTCATTTTGCAAAAGGATTAATAAAGCAATAGCCAAATCAAAATGCGATCCCTTTTTTGGGATGCCTGAAGGACTAAGATTGATAGTAATTTTTTTAGCAGGAAAAGCAAAATCACAACTTAAAAGCGTGGCTTTGATGCGTTCGATACTTTCCTTAATCGCTGCACTTGCAAGTCCTACTATGCTTAAATTTGGCAAACCTCTTGTAAAAGTGGATTCTACCTCTATAATGTCTAAGCCTTCATGAAAGCTTATGCACTTTAGTTTTTTCATTTCTCTTTTTTATGATTTTTCTTCTTTTTCTTAAATTCTTTATCGAATTTTTGACGCTTAGCAAAAGAAATTTTTTCTATAAATAAATGTCCATTTAAATGATCATTTTCGTGTTGAATGGCCACAGCTAAAAAACCTTTTGCTTCAAGCTCTTTAAATTCTCCAAAGCGATCTTGATATTTAAGTAAGATATGATTATAGCGTTTTACTTCTTCGAAAAAATCTGGCACACTCAAACACCCTTCTGTGCAAGTGATCATTTCTTCATCTAAAGGAATAATTTCAGGATTAATAATCTCTAGCAAATCTTCTTTTTTTTGTTCATCATTTTCATCAAAAATATTCACAAGTAAAGCACGCAAAGGAATATCCACTTGAATAGCTGCTAAACCTACTCCATTACTTGCTATCATAGTTTCATACATATCATCAAGCAAGGTGTGAAGTTCTGTATCAAATTTATTTACAATTTCAGAGTTTAAAAAAAGTCTAGGATTAGGATAAGTGATAATTTTTCTAACCATTAAAAAACCTTTGTTTTAAATGATCTCCAAAGAAATCATTTAAAACTTTTTTCCAAAACCTTATCAATCAGTCCATATTCTTTAGCTTCTTGTGCTGACATGAAAAAATCTCTTTCTGTATCTTTTGCTATTTTTGTAACTTTTTGCTTAGTATTTTTTGCCAAAATATCATTAAGTATAGTTTTAAGTCTTAAAATTTCTTTAGCTTGAATTTCAATATCTGTGGCTTGACCTCTAGCTCCACCTAAAGGTTGATGAATCATAATGCGTGAATTAGGCAAAGCAAAACGTTTTCCTTCTGCGCCACAACTAAGCAAAAATGCTCCCATAGAAGCAGCTTGTCCTATGCAAATCGTACAAACATCAGGTTTGATATAGTTCATAGTATCATAAATACTAAAACCACTTGTAATGACACCGCCTGGAGAATTAATATAAAGATAAATATCTTTTGTAGGATCTTCAGCTTCTAAAAAAAGAAGTTGTGCTACGATAGAAGCAGCAAGTTCATCATGAATTTCGCCACTTAGCATAATAATTCTATCTTTTAAAAGGCGTGAATAAATGTCATAACTTCTTTCACCACGACTGGATTTTTCAATAACATAAGGAATAAACATTATTTATCTTCTTTCTCTTTTTTGCTCGCTTTTTCCGATTTTTCTGTTTTTGGCATAAAAATATCATTAAAAAGTTTTTCTTCAATTAAAGCCATTTTCACAGCAGGTAAAGCTCCTTGTTTTTTATAGTTTTCTAAATGCTCTTTTGGATTCATACCATAGCGATATGCTTCAAAATAAATCGCTTGGATCAATTCTTGATCATTTACTTCAATCTTACGCAATTTTGCAAGCTCATCAATAATAAAAGTAAGTTTTACACTTTTTTGCGCTTCTTCTTTAAAAGAATCACGTTTTTCTTGATATTTTTCTTTACTTGCTTTAAGCTCTTCAATTTCTTTTTCACTAAAAGTATTAAAAGCTGCACGCATTTGCATATCAGTTTCTTGTTCTACTATCCCTTTAGGTAAATCAAAATTATATTTTTCAATCAAAGCATCTGCAAATTTACCTTTTAATTCGTCATTTACAAGTTTAAAAAGTTTTTCATTTTTGATTTGCTCTTTTAATTTTTCATCTAAAACTTCAACACTAGTTTTTTCTTCTCCTGGTAAAAGTTTTTTAAGCATTTCATCATCAAGCTCTGGAATTTTAAGCTCTTGAATTTCATGTAGTTTTACTTTAAATACCGCATCTTTACCCGCTAAATGCGCTGCACCGTATTCTTTAGGGAAAGTTACTTTGATATCTTTTTCTTCACCTATTTTCATTCCTATCATACCATCTTCAAAACCTGGAATAAATTGCTTAGAACCAATTTCTAAAACATAATTTTCAGCTTTACCACCTTCAAAAGCTTTATCATCTACAAAACCTTCAAAATCAAATTTTGCAAAATCACCTTCTTTTAAAGCTCTTTTTGTTTTTATAGCTTCAGGAGTAGCAAAACGCTTTAAAAGTTCGTCTTTTTTCTCATCAATTTCTTTTTTACTTACTTTTGGAGTTTGATATTCAGGGATGAGTTTTTCATAACCCTCAAGTTTAATTTCAGGTTTAAAAGAAAGTATTAACTCAGCAATAATTTCTCCATCTTTACGATCAAATTTTTCAAAATATGGCTCACCTACAAGCTCTTTACTTTCTTTTTTAAGTTCTTGTAAAGCACTATTTACAGCAGATTTAAAAAGATTTTGTTCCGCGTCTTGAGTGAGTTCTCTTTCATATCTTTTAAGCACAGCACTTACAGGAACTTTTCCTGGTCTAAACCCATCCATTTTTACGCTTTTAGAAGCTTTTTTTGCTAAATTTTCTACTTCATTTTTAATGATTCCTGAAGGAATTTTTACACTAGCAGTCGCATTAACAGAATCTAGTTGCTTTGCCTTTACTTCCATAGTTTTTTTCCTTATAAAATAAAATTTGCTTTCAATCATAGCAAATTTTTCCTTATTACTTGCATAAAATTTTAAAGTAATTTATGATAAAATTGCAATATTACATTATTATTAAAATAATAAAAATATTTTTGGAGAAAAGTTTGCAAAAAAAATTTGAAGATTGTGTTAAAACTATGCTTGAAATTATAGGAGAAAATCCAAATCGTGAAGGACTGATTAAAACACCAAATCGTGTTTTTAAAGCTTATGAATTTCTTACTAGTGGTTATACGCAAAATGTCAAAGATATTTTAAATAATGCTTTATTTGAAAGCTCTAATAATGAAATGGTTTTGGTGCGTGATATAGAATTTTACAGTCTTTGCGAACATCATCTTTTACCTTTTTTTGGGCGTGCTCATGTAGCCTATATCCCTAATAAAAAAGTAGTAGGTTTAAGCAAAATTCCACGCCTTGTAGAAGTGTTTGCAAGAAGACTTCAAATTCAAGAACAACTTACCGAACAAATCGCACAAGCTTTAATGGAAAATGTCGATGCAAAAGGTGTGGGTGTAGTCATAGAAGCAAGACATATGTGTGTTGAAATGCGTGGAGTACAAAAAGCTAATTCCACCACTACAACTTCAGCTTTGCGTGGAATTTTCTTGAAAAATGAAAAAACTAGAGAGGAATTTTTTTCTCTCATAAACTCTGCTAAACAGGTAAGATTTTAATGAATCTTGAAAAACTACGTTCCAAACTTGGTAAAGAAAATTTAAGTGCTATTTTTGGAGAGATTACAAAAATTTCTGCTACAAGTATAGAAATTCGTGGGCTTAAAACAGGGGTTGGAGATATAGTGAAGTTAGTTTCCAATGAAAATGAAAATTTAAACACTCTAGCTATGGTTGTAGAAATCAAAGAACAATTTAGCTATTTAAGCCCTTTTTCTTTTATAGAAGGTTTTAAAATAGGCGATCGTGCTTTCATAAGTGATGCAGGTATGCAAATAGGCGTTAGCGATGAACTTTTAGGCAGGGTAGTAGATCCTTTTATGCGTCCAAAAGATGGTAAAGGAGCTATAGAAGTAAGTAAATATATGCCTATAATGCGTGCACCTATTGATGCGATGAAAAGAGGGCTTATAGAAGAAGTTTTTCCTGTTGGGGTTAAAACCATAGATGCACTTTTAACTTGTGGTGTAGGGCAAAAACTTGGTATTTTTGCAGGAAGCGGAGTGGGAAAATCCACTCTTATGGGAATGATAGTTAAAAATTCCAAAGCTCCTATAAAAGTAGTGGCACTCATAGGAGAAAGGGGGCGTGAAATTCCTGAATTTATACAAAAAAATTTAGGTGGAAAGCTCGATGATACAGTGATTATTGTTGCTACAAGTGATGATAGTGCTTTAATGCGTAAATACGGTGCTTTTTGCGCAATGAGTGTGGCAGAGTACTTTAAAGAACAAGGTAAAGATGTACTTTTTATCATGGATAGTGTAACACGTTTTGCTATGGCGCAAAGAGAAATAGGACTAGCTCTTGGGGAGCCTCCTACAACCAAAGGTTATCCACCAAGTGTTTTAAGTCTTTTGCCTCAACTCATGGAAAGAACGGGTAAAGAAGAAGGTAAAGGCACTATAACGGCCTTTTTTACCGTTTTGGTGGATGGCGATGATATGAGTGATCCAATCGCCGATCAAAGTCGTTCTATCTTAGATGGACACATTGTTTTAAGTCGTGAATTAACAGACTTTGGAATTTATCCTCCTATCAATATACAAAACTCCGCTTCAAGGGTAATGAGCGATATTATAAGTCCTGAGCATAAACTTTGGGCAAGAAAATTTAAGCGTTTAAACTCGCTTTTAAAAGAAAATGAAGTATTGCTTCGCATCGGCGCCTATCAAAAAGGAAGTGATAAAGAACTTGATGAAGCTATTTCTAAAAAAGAATTTATGCAAAAATTCTTAGGGCAAAATCCTGAAGAAAGTTTTGAATTTAATCAAACTTTAGAGCTTTTAAGTCAAATTGATACACCAAATACTCCTTTGCCACCAACTCAAAATATAAATGTAGGAAGTGCAAGTGCAACCTTGCCTAATCCTAATTTAAAATAAAATTATTTAATAAAATAATCTCCATCAAAACTGATTAAAGAATATTTCCTTTCATCGCCTATGCTTTGGGTTAATTCTTCTATGCTTAAAAAACTTAGCGTATCAGCTTCTACATATTCACGCACTTCTTCAGTATTTTTATTTGCGCTGATAAGTTCTTCAAAAGTTGGAGTATCTATGCCATAAGTATCAGGAAATTTGATCTCAGGACAAGCTATGGCAAGATGGATTTTGCTTGCTCCTGCAGCACGAAGCAAAGAAATTATTTTTTTAGAAGTAGTGCCACGCACCAAGCTATCATCAATGACTACAATTTCTTTACCTTCTAAAACTTTACGCATAGGATTAAGCTTTAATTTTACTTTTAAATTTCTAAGCTCTTGAGTTGGCTCTATAAAGGTTCTTCCTACATAATGATTTCTTACTATTGCCATTTCAAGAGGGATTTGTAAATATTGTGCAAAACCTATAGCTGCACTTACTCCACTATCTGGCACGGGAACAACAAAGTCTGCTTTATAAGTAAATTTTTTAGCTAAAGTTTCACCCATTTTTTTACGCACTTCATACACGCTTTTGCCTTCTACTATGCTATCAGGTCTAGCAAAATAAATGTATTCAAAAGCACAAATTCTAGGAGTTGGAGAAAAAAGTTCTATGCTTTCAAATTTATCATTTCCTTGAGTAAAAATAAGCATTTCCCCTGGTTTAACATCACGAATAAATTCAGCCTCTATAAGATCAAAAGCGCAAGTTTCACTAGCAACTATATAGCCTCCATCTTTTAAACGGCCTAAAGATAAAGGACGCACCCCATGAGGATCTCTTACAACATAAAGTTTATCTTTGCTTGCTAAAACAAAACAATAAGCCCCTATACATTCTTTTAAACTCTCAATAAATCTATCTTTTAGGCTTTCTTGTTTACTTCTTGCAATAAGATGAACAACATTTTCTGTATCCATATTGGTTTGAAAAATAGCCCCATCTTGAATAAGTCTTGATCTTACTTCTTCTTTATTGACTAAATTTCCATTATGTGCTAAAGCAATATCACCTAAAACTGAAGTAGCCACTATGGGCTGAGCATCGTTTAAACTTGAATTTCCTGCTGTAGAATAGCGATTATGCCCTATAGCGATTTCACCTTCTAAAGTTTTTAGATTATCAGGATTAAAAATTTGACTCACTTCACCTTTAGCTTTAATAGTCTTAATATTTTTACCATTACTCACACTAATACCACTTGCTTCTTGCCCACGGTGTTGCATAGCAAAAAGCGCATAATACGCATAAGTGCTAGCATTTTTTGAATTGATAACTCCTACAACTGCACACATTTTAAATTCCTAAAAAATCATTGATTGAATACATTTTTGCTTCTTGCTTACTAAGCCAAATAGCGATTTTAATCGCACCTTTAGCAAAAGTCGCCCTTGAAGTAGCGGTATGATTAAGTTCTAAAAACTCACCATCTTCATAAAAACCTACTGTATGGCGTCCTACTATATCGCCACCCCTTAAACTCATCACAGCAATTTCATCTTTGCTTCTTTCACCTATAATGCCATCTCTTCCACTTACTCTTACTTTTTCAAGTTCTAAATTTCTAGCTTTTGCTACACTTTGGGCTAAAGTCATAGCCGTACCACTTGGTGCATCTTTTTTATGGCGATGATGCATTTCTAAAATTTCTATATCAAAATTTTTTAACATTTGACTTGCTTTGCTAGCAAGATAGTTTAAAACTGCAACACCTAAAGACATATTGGTCGCATAAAAAATCGGCATCACTTCACTAGCACTTTGCATCAAATGTAAAATTTTCTCATCAAGTCCTGTTGTACCTATTACCAAAGGTTTAGGCATGGTTCTTGCATAATTTAAAAGTTCATGAGTTCCACTTGGGGAAGAAAAATCAATAATCACATCGCTTTTTTCAAAAAGTTCTTCTAAATTTCCACCCTTATCATAAAGCATCGAACTTTGTGCTTGCGTTTCGCCTTTTAAACATTCTTCAATCTGTTTTCCCATGCGTCCTTTAGCGCCATAAATTCCTATTTTAATCATCTTTTTCCTTGAAAATAAAATATTGATTTTAGCATTTATTTTGTAAATTTTAAATAATAAAATTAAGCTTTATGGTTTTTTAATTTATATAAATTATCTAACAATTTTGCTTCTTCTCCTAAGCCCTTGCTATGATAAAATTTTAAATTTTTACTAAGATATTTTTGCTCTACCCAGCCACCAAAATCATGTGGATAAAGATAGTTTTGTTTTTCTTGATGATTGTTGTTAAGATAATTAGGTATTTCTAAAGCTTCATTATTTTTTACATAGTTTAAAGCTTCATTGATAGCTTTGTAGCTTGCATTGGATTTGATTGTGCTTGCTAAATAAACTACACATTGGGCTAGGATAATTCTTGCTTCAGGATAACCTATATTTTTAACAGCTTCTAGAGTCGAAACTGCTAAATTTAAAGCATTTGGATCGGCATTTCCGATATCTTCGCTTGAAAAAATTACCAAACGCCTAGCGATAAAATCCGCACTTTCTCCTGCATCAATAAGTCTTGCAAGATAATAAATAGCTGCATCAACGTCACTTCCACGTAAACTTTTTATCATTGCACTTGCTAAAATATAATGTGTATCTTTTGAGCTAGCACCTTCGCTACTTATGGTGTTGCGAAGTTTTTTAAGATTTTCAAGACTGATATGTTTTTCATCTAAAACCAAGACAAATTCAAGCAAATTTAGCATAGCTCTTGCATCAGCACTTTTAAGTAGAAAATTTTTAGCTTCTTTATCAATATTAAATTTCATTTTTTCTTGTACACGCAAGAGTAAAGTTTCAAGTTCCTTTACCCCTAAAGATTTAAATTCAAAAAGCATGGAACGGCTTCTTATACCAGAACTTAAAACAAAATAGGGATTTTCAGTGCTTGCGCCGATTAAAATTAAACGGTAATTTTCCATAGGAATTAAAAGCATTTCTTGTTGGGTTTTGCTAAGGCGGTGAATTTCATCAATAAAAATTAAAGGTTTATAAAGACTATTTTTGTAATTATCTAAAATTTTTCTTAGTTCTTCGAGTTTAAAATTTCCTCCATCAAATTCATAAAAATCTAAGCCAAATTCTTTGGCTACAACTCTAGCAAAAGTTGTTTTTCCAGAACCTGCTGTTCCAAAAAAAATGCTATGAGGAAGTTTTTGTAAAGCAGTAAATTTTTTGAAAATTTCTATAAGCTCATATTGTCCTAAAATATCATCAAAATTTTCAGGGCGAAAGGTCAAAGCTAGGCTCATTAATTTAAATCCATATTTGAAAATTCACTACCATTAATTTTTAGCTGAGGATTGGCTAAGCTATCATAAGATAAATTTAGAAAAAAGTTATTATTTTCTTTTAAAAAATATTGATTTAAACCTCCATAATCCTTTGTCCAAGGAAAAATTTCATCAGGCTCATCTAAACTGATAACTTGTAATTTTGCTTGATAAGAGTTGTTGATATTTAAATTGCCTTGTAGACTGATGTTTTGTTTATTTTTTTCAAGAATTAAATTTTGTATTTTTAGATCAAGATTTTTTTGAATAAAATGAGAGATATTGAAATTTGAGTTAAGAAATTTATTTATGGTTATATTAAATTTTGTTTTGTCAAAATTTAAATTCTGACCCAATAAAGATTTAAGATCAATATCAATTTCATTGGATTCTCCTTGTATGTTTAAGTTTATTGTTGAATTTTCTTCATTAAAATTTACTTGGTTTTTGCTATAAAAAGAATTGATTTTATTGTTATCTAGTACAAGATAATCAAAGTTGATTTGTTGTTGGCTATCACTAAATAAATTTAACTCATAAAATTGTACAGGATTGTTAAAAAATTGTTCGTAATTTAAATTTTGCAATACAAATTTAGTATAAAATTGAGAAAAATTAATCATATCAAAATGTATTTTAATGTTTTTAATTTCTAAATTTTTATTTATTAAAGCTTCAATATATCCGCCGTTTATGATGGTATCTCCGCCTTCATTGCTTAAATTTATATCTTTAATATTTAGAAATATTTTAGAGTTGTTATCGTGTAATTTGAGAGTAAAAGTTCCTAATTTATTGTTTTTTAACACTTCATCTAAAAAATCAAAAGGATTTGTAAAATTTCCTTTTATAATTTTATTTAAGAAAAAATAATTATTAAATTTAAGGTTGATTTTAGTTGAAAGCTGTGTATGAGAGTGATTTAAAGTAAAACTTCCTTTAGAGGTTAAAAAACCTTTTTTGAAGTAAATATCTGTAATTGTATAATCAGGATTGCTGTTTTTAATAAATTTATTAAATAAAAGTTCGTTAGTGTATCCTATATAAAATATATGAATAATAAAACCTAATATAAAACAAAAAACAATAAAAATCCATTTTTTCATTATTTGCCTTAGATGAAAATATAAGTGTTATTTTATAAATTGCTTGTTAAAAAAGAGTTTAAATTTTTATTTAAGAGTGATGAAGTAGTTTAGTAAAGAATGATTTTTATAAATCCCTTGTTAAGGGATTTATATTAATAAGCTTTTTTATAACATTGAATTTCAATTTTTCTAGCTACTGGAATAGCTTGAGTATTTGGCGTAGCAGGTGTTCCATAAGAAATTTTACTTTCTAAAAAATTTCCAACCTTTAAGTCTTTAAAAGTTCCATCTTTATCTGTTCCAAAAATACCACAATCATCCATTTCTATTTCGGTATTTGGTAGAACTTTTATAGCCATTTGTCCGCCATAAATTGAGTCAATAAGCAAGGTTTTATTGTTATCATAAATTTGTGCAATAGTACCTTCAAGTTTTAGACTATCTGCAAAAAGCATTGAGCTAGCTAAAAGTGCTGATGCAAATAAAATACTTTTTTTCATAATTATTTCTCCTTCAATGTAAAGTGATAACATTATAAACTTTTTAAGTGAAGTGAATGTGAAGTTAAAAATTTTGACTTTTTAGTTTTGATAAGATTATGTGATTTATCATATTTACCAATCGTTACTTCTAGTTGTAAATTTAAAAGAGTGAATACTTTATCAAAAATAATTAAAAATTATTTTTTATTCTTGTTTAAAATAGTTACATTAAAAAATATATTTTTTCCAAAAATCTATAAATTTAAACACATATAAGTTGGACTTAAAATATCCATTTTATTATTGAATAAAAATGATACAAAAGGATAGGATATGGAAATTTTTTTAGCTTTATTGGGTTTTTTCTCATTAGGATTGATAGTTTGGCTTTTGCTAAAAGATTATGCTACTCCAGCATTAGCTTTTATAAGTGTAAGTATTAGTGTAGCTTGTATTTTACTTATTCTTGAACAGCTTGGTTTTGGCGTGGGTGCAGCTTTAGGGGTTAAAGAAGGAGGTGTTTTTGATATTAAAACATTGGTTGCTTTTATTAAAGATGGAGTCAAAAGCGTAACGGATACGGCAGCTTTGTTTGTTTTTTCTATACTCTTTTTTAGTGTTTTAAATGCAAGTGGTTTTTTTACTAAAATTTTAAATGCGTTTTTATCAAAAATGAAAGCTAATGTATATCAAGTTTGCATTCTTACTGTTTTTATTACTGCTGCTGTGCATTTAGATGGTTCAGGTGCTTCTACTTTTCTTATTGTAATACCTGCATTATTACCTATTTATGAGCGTCTAGGTATAAGAAAGACTTCAATGTTATTGATTATTACTTCGGCTATGGGGGTTATGAATGTTATTCCTTGGGGTGGTCCTACTTTAAGAGCGGCTACTAATATAGGAATGGATGCAAATTTGCTTTGGCACCATATTATACCTATTCAGATTGTAGGTTTGGTATTATCCCTTCTTTTGGCAATTTGGATTGCTAAGATAGAAATAAAAAGAGGTGCAGGCGCAGGTAACTTGTCGGGAATAAATTTAAATATAGAAAAAAGCGAACACCATAATGAAAAATGGTTTTGGTTAAATTTACTTGTAGCTATTGGGGTTATTGGGCTTTTAATTAGTGGTATTTTTCCTAGTTATATTTGCTTTATGATAGGACTTGCAATAATTTTACCGCTTAATTATCCTAATTTAAAAATAGCTAAAAAAGTTTTAGATCGTGCAAGTGCTGGTGCAATGCTTATGTATATTACTTTAATTGGTGCTGGGATATTAATAGGCGTATTTGATAAAAGTGGTATTATGGAGAAAATGGGTGTTTTGATTTTAAATTTTGTTCCAGATTATTTAGGCGCTTATATTCCTTTGATGGTAGGGATATTAGCTGTTCCAATGGCAATTATTTTTTGTACAGATTCTTATTTTTATGGAGTGATGCCTATAGTTTTGAGTGTAACTAAGGCTTTTGGCGCTGAACCTTTGACTATAGCTATTATCATGGTGATAGCAAGAAATTGTGCGACATTTATTTCTCCTGTTGTGCCTGCAACTTTGCTAGGTTGCGGTTTAGCAGAGGTTAATATTAAAGATCATATCAAAAGAAGCTTTTTTTATATATGGGGTATAAGTATTATTTGCTTGATTTTTGCTGAGGTAGCTGGGATAATATAATTAAAATAAAAAAACTTTTGATTTTTCAATGATTGGTTCATTGTTTTATGATATTTTTGAGTCAAAAATTTATAAAAATATAAGCGTTTTTTTGTATTATTTTATTTTGCTTTAGAGAAAAATTATAAATTTAAACTTATAAGAATATTTTTTAACGTTGAAAGTAAATTTTAAAACGGAGAAATGATGTACAAAAAACAAAATTTACCAGAACTTACCTTAAGGGGTTTGATTTTGGGAAGTATTTTAACTATTATTTTTACAGCTTCAAATGTATATTTGGGGTTAAAAGTGGGACTTACTTTTTCATCATCAATTCCAGCTGTGGTCATCTCCATGGCGGTTTTGAGTCTTTTTAAGACTTCAAATATTTTAGAAAATAATATGGTTCAAACTCAAGCTTCAGCAGCAGGAACTTTATCATCAGTTATTTTTGTTATCCCAGGACTTTTTATGTGTGGGTATTGGAGTGAATTTCCACTTTGGCAAACTTTTATGATATGTCTTTGTGGTGGTGGACTTGGAGTGCTTTTTACTATACCATTAAGAAGGGCTATGGTAGTTGAAAGCAAACTTGCTTATCCTGAAGGTAGGGCCGCAGCTGAAATTTTAAAAGTAGCCAATAAAGATCAGAGTAATAAAAAAGGAAAACAAGGTATTAAAGAAATAGCATTAGGCTCTTTTATAGCTGCTATTTTTAGTTTATTAAGCAATGGTTTTAAACTCACTGCAAGTGAGAGTAATTTTGCTTTCATTTGGAATAAAATGGCTTTTGGTTTTTCTATGGGATATTCTTTGGCACTTTTAGGAGCAGGTTATTTAGTCGGTTTAGCAGGTGCTATAGCTCTTTTTGTAGGTATGTTTTTAGCTTGGGGTATTTTTACTCCTTATCTTTCAAATTTTGAATTCGATAGTGCAAAAAATGCCGTAGATTTAGCTTCTAGTGTATGGAGTTCTAAAGTAAGGCTTATAGGAACAGGAGCTATTGCTATAGCAGCGCTTTGGACTTTAATAGAACTTTTAAAACCCGTTATTGAAGGTATTAAAGAAATTGTTAAAAATGTTAAAATTACTAATCAAGAAAAAAATGAAAGAACAAATATAGATCTTTCTTTAAAAAGTATTTTTATACTTTTTGTTTTAATGGTTGTGGGTTTATTTATTACTTTTTATAGTTTTGTTGAAGATGCTAACTTAAGCATTTATTATCAAATGCTATTTTCATTTGTTGGAACTTTAGTTTCTGTTTTAATAGGTTTTTTTGTTGCAGCAGCTTGCGGATATATGGCAGGACTTGTAGGATCTTCTTCTAGTCCTATTTCTGGAATCGGACTTATTGGTGTTATTATTTCTTCTATTGTTTTTTTGGTTTTAGGTGTGGAACTTTTTCAAGATCCTATGCTTTCTAAATTTGCAGTAGCGTTAGCTATTTTTACTACTAGTGTTATTTTGGCTACAGCTGCTATTTCGAATGACAATTTACAAGATTTAAAGACAGGGCATTTAGTCGGAGCTACTCCTTGGAAGCAACAAGTTGCTTTACTTGTAGGCTGTGTTTTTGGTGCTTTGGCTATAGTTCCTGTTTTAAATTTGCTTTATCAAGCCTATGGTTTTGTTGGGGCAATGCCAAGAGAAGGTATGGATGCTTCATCGGCTTTAGCAGCACCGCAAGCGAATTTAATGAGTACTATCGCTCAAGGAATTTTTCATCACAATATAGAGTGGGGTTATATGGCTTTTGGTGTATTTGTAGGAATTTTAATGATTATTATAGATAAAATTTTAAGAAGAACACAGAAGATGTCTTTGCCACCTTTAGCCGTTGGAATAGGTATTTACCTTCCACCTGCTGTAAATATACCTTTAGTTATAGGCGGAATTTTAAAATATATTGTAATGCAATACTTAACTAAAAAATATGCAAAAAATTCTCATAAAGAAGAAAAACTTGCAAGTTGTGAGCAAAGAGGCACGCTTTTTGCTTCAGGGCTTATAGTGGGTGAAAGTATTTTTGGGGTAATTATCGCAGGAATTACTGTATTTTCAGTAAGCATGGGTGGTAGTGAAAATCCTTTAGCTTTAAATTTAACAAATTTTCATGATAGCGAGCTTTTAGCACTTATCTTTTTTGTGGGAGTTGTATTATATTTCATTAAGCGTATTGTTAAAAAAGATGCTTAATTTTTGGGGTTAAAACCCCATTTAATCCATTCTGATATAATTTTTCTTTTGCAATTATCATTCAAGGATTAAAATGGAAAATTTATATGCTTTAATACTTGGAATTATAGAAGGTCTGACTGAGTTTTTACCTGTTTCTTCAACAGGACATATGATTTTAGGTACGACTATTTTAGGTATTGATATAGATGAGTTTTGGAAAAGTTTTTTGATTATTATCCAGCTTGGTTCTATTTTGGCGGTAATTTTTGTATTTTGGCGTAAATTGTTTCAAGGGCTTGATATTTGGTTAAAACTTGCAGTGGGATTTTTTCCTACTGGAGTTATAGGGCTTTTTGTGGCAAAATACTTAAATGCTTTATTTAATGGTTGGGTTGTGGTTGGAATGCTCATTTTTGGTGGTGTTGTGCTTATTCTTATAGAACTTGCGCACAA
Source organism: Campylobacter sp. BCW_4321 (assembly GCF_001763075.1). Taxonomy (NCBI): domain Bacteria; kingdom Pseudomonadati; phylum Campylobacterota; class Epsilonproteobacteria; order Campylobacterales; family Campylobacteraceae; genus Campylobacter; species Campylobacter sp. BCW_4321. Next base: position 46,965 of record NZ_MJYA01000063.1, read on the forward strand.
AAATAAACAATATCGTATCAATTCTTTAGAAGAAATAAGCTTTAAACAAGCTTTTTGTATAGGTATTTTTCAATCTTTAGCCATGATTCCTGGCACTTCAAGGAGTGGAGCAAGTATTATTGGTGGGCTTTTGTTAGGATTTAATAGAAAAGTTGCGGCTGAGTTTAGTTTTTTGCTTGCCATTCCAACGATGATTATCGCTACAGCTTATAGCATTTATAAAGAGCCTGAGCTTCTTAGCAATGCAAATTCTTTAATTCCTTTAGGCATAGGTTTTATCACTGCTTTTATTGTTGCAGTTTTAGTTATAAAATTTTTCTTAAAATTTATTTCTAAATTCGACTTTATCCCTTTTGGAATTTATCGTATTATTTTAGGATTTGTTTTCTTTTATTTGTATTATAGTGGGATTTTAAATGCTGGAAGTGAATTTAAGCTATAAATAAATATTAAATTTATTCTAAGATTTTTTTAAAAATAAGCTGAATTTCAAAAATAATTAAGTCTTAGAAAGTTAAAATTAGAACTTTATAAACACTCACAGGGTAAGTGAGCGACAAAGGGTTAAAAATATGGAAAAAGAAGTTATTGCGTATTTGGACAATGAGACAATAATTGACTCTCAAAGTGTGAAAAATACAAATTTAAAAGAAATTTATTTTGATAATTCTAAAGAAAGTTTAGAAGTAATCCGTCATTCTTGTGCGCATTTAATGGCACAGGCGATTAAGAGTTTGTATCCTGAGGCTAAATTTTTCGTTGGTCCTGTTATAGAAGATGGATTTTATTATGATTTTCGTGTGGAAAGTAAGATTGGCGAAGAAGATTTAGTAAAAATTGAAAAAAAGATGAAAGAACTTGCTGAAGCAAAGATTGAAATTTTAAAATATGAAATCACAAAAAACGAAGCTTTGGCTAAATTTCAAAATGATGATTTAAAACAAGAAGTTTTATTGCGTATTCCTGATGGAGCTGTAAGTATTTATAAACAAGGTGAATTTGAAGATTTGTGTCGTGGTCCTCATGTTCCAAATACGAAATTTTTACGCTTTTTTAAACTCACTCGTGTTGCAGGAGCGTATTTGGGTGGCGATGAAAAAAGAGAAATGCTTACTCGAATTTATGGTACCGCTTTTGCAGATAAGGAAAGTTTAAAAGAGTATTTAACCATTATCGAAGAAGCTAAAAAACGCGATCATAGAAAGCTTGGAACAGAGCTTAAGCTTTTTACTTTTGATGATGAGATCGGAGGAGGTCTTCCTATTTGGTTGAGTAACGGTGCAAGACTTAGATCTAAACTTGAACATATGCTTTATAAGATCCATCGTTTACATGGTTATGAGCCTGTGCGTGGGCCTGAACTTTTAAAAGCAGATGCATGGAAAATCAGTGGGCATTATGCAAACTATAAAGAAAATATGTATTTTACACAAATTGATGAACAAGAATATGGCATTAAGCCTATGAACTGTGTGGGACATATTAAAATTTATCAAAGTGATGTAAGAAGTTATCGTGATTTGCCTTTGAAATTTTTTGAATATGGCGTGGTACATCGTCATGAAAAAAGTGGGGTTTTGCATGGGCTTTTTAGAGTGAGAGAATTCACTCAAGATGATGCACATATTTTTTGTATGCCAAGTCAGATTAAAGAGCAGGTTTTAGAAATTTTAGCTTTTGTGGATAATTTGATGAAATTATTTGATTTTAGCTATGAGATGGAAATTTCAACTAAACCTGAAAAAGCCATAGGTGATGATGAAATTTGGGAAGTAGCAACTAAGGCTTTAAAAGAAGCTTTAGATGAACAAGGTTTAAAATACGGTATTGACGAAGGTGGTGGGGCTTTTTATGGTCCAAAGATCGATATTAAAATCACCGATGCTTTAAAAAGAAAGTGGCAATGCGGAACCATACAAGTAGATTTTAACCTGCCAAGTCGTTTTAAACTCGAATATACTGATAGTGATAATGAAAAAAAACAACCTGTAATGTTGCATCGTGCGATTTTAGGTTCTTTTGAAAGATTTATAGGAATTTTAACCGAGCATTGTGCGGGCGAGTTTCCATTTTTTATTGCACCAACTGCTGTGGGTATAGTACCAATAGGCGAAGCACATATTGCTTATGCAAAAGAAATTCAAAAAGAATTATTAGAGCTTAATATCGATAGTGAGGTGTATGAAAAAAATGAGAGCTTGAGTAAAAAAATTCGTATCGCTGAAAAACAAAAATTACCTATGATTCTAGTTTTAGGTGATGATGAGGTGACAAAGCGTAGCGTTGCTTTAAGAGATAGAAGAGCTAAAGAACAAAAAAATCTTAGCTTGGACGAATTTATTAAATTAGTTAAGGAGAAAATGAGTGAGGTGCACTTTTGAGTAAGGAAAAAGAAGTATTGCTTAATGAAGAAATAAGAGCGGATGAAATCAGATGTGTTGGCGATGATGGTAAGGTTTATGGTATTATCAGTAGCAATGAAGCTTTAGAAATTGCAAACCGTTTAGGGCTTGATCTTGTAATGATAGCCGCGGACGCTAAGCCGCCTGTTTGCAAGATCATGGACTATGGTAAATTCCGTTATCAACAAGAGAAAAAACAAAAAGAAGCAAGGAAAAAACAAAAAGTGATTGATATAAAAGAAATCAAACTTTCTGTAAAAATTGCTCAAAATGATATTAATTACAAGGTAAAACATGCTTTAGAATTTTTAGAACAAGGTAAGCATGTGAAATTTCGTGTATTCTTAAAAGGTCGTGAAATGGCAACTCCTGAAGCAGGTGTAGCCTTACTTAAAAAAATTTGGATCATGATAGAAAATGAAGCTAATCGTGATAAAGAGCCAAATTTTGAAGGTCGCTATGTAAATATGCTTGTAACTCCAAAAAAAGCTTAATCCATTTTTGTGGATAAAGCTTTTAAAGGTTTTAAATTTTGAAAGAAAATCCTTTTTTTTTAAAAGAGCAAATCATAACTTATCTTGGAAATAAAAGAGCACTTTTAAGTTTTTTAAATAAGGGCTTTAATGTAGCTAAAAAAGAACTCGGCAAGGATAAATTTAGTTTTTGTGATATGTTTAGTGGCTCAGGTGTTGTCAGTCGTTTTGCAAAGGCATACTCGAGTTATATTTTAGCTAATGATTTAGAAGATTATTCAAAACTTATCAATAAGTGTTATCTTGCTAATAAAGATAAAGATTTGCTCCAAAATCTAAAAAAGTGTTATAAAAATTTAACCCAAAATTTAGATTTTCAAAAAGGTTTTATCAGTGAGCTTTATGCTCCAAAAGATGATGATAATATTAAAAAAAATGAAAGGGTTTTTTATACTTTTAAAAATGCTTTATATCTTGATACTATGAGACAAAGAATTGAAAATGAAATTCCAAAAGAATTAAAGCATTTTTTTATAGCCCCTTTAATTTATGAAGCTAGTGTGCATTCAAATACTAGTGGAGTTTTTAAAGGTTTTTATAAGGGTAAGGATGGCATCGGAAAATTTGGTGGCGAAGGACAAAATGCACTTAAACGCATTAAAGGGGAAATAGAGCTTAAAATGCCTATTTTTTCAAATTTTTCTTGTGAATTTGAAGTGATGCAAAAGGATGCAAGCATGCTTGCAAAAGAACTTGATTTTTTTGATGTGGTTTATCTTGATCCTCCTTATAATCAACATCCTTATAGCTCTAATTACTTTATGTTAAATTTAATCGCAAATTATAAAAAACCTGAAGAAATTTCTAAAATCAGTGGCATTCCAAAAGATTGGAATCGTAGTACTTTTAATAAGTCAAAATTTGCCCAAGATGCTTTATTTGAACTTATTAATGATTTAAAAGCAAGAGTGATTTTACTTTCTTATAATTGTGAAGGTTTTGTAAAAAAAGAAATTTTTTTAAAGCGTTTAAGTACTCTTGGAAAATGTCGGATTTTAGAACAAAAATATAATACTTTTAGAGCTTCTCGCAATCTTAAAAATCGTAATATCCATCTTCATGAACAACTTTATATTTTAGTTAAAAATTAAATTCTTGTTGCTAAAATTATTTTTTATTTTGCATGATTAAATTAATTTTATTTTTTCAGATGTTTTGATTTTCGAGCAATAAAGATAAGGTTAAAGAGAATAATAGTTAAAATTTTTAACTTTTTTTGTTTATAATACTTGCTTTTACATTTGAAGGATAAAGATGAAAATAAAAGTTGGGATTTTAGGAGCGAGTGGTTATGCAGGTAATGAGCTTGTACGCATTTTGCTTAATCATCCCAAAGTTGAAATTTCTTATCTATGTTCGAGTTCTAGCGTGGGGCAAAATTATCAAGATCTTTATCCTAATATCCCTTTAAATTTATGTTTTGAAAATAAAAATTTAGATGAGCTTGAACTTGATCTTTTGTTTTTGGCTACTCCGCATGAATTTAGCGCTAAGCTTTTAAATGAGAATTTGTTAAAAAAGATGAAAATCATTGATTTAAGCGCAGATTTTCGTCTTAAAAATCCTAAAGATTATGAGCTTTGGTATAAATTCACTCATCCTAATCAAGAGCTTTTGCAAAATGCGGTTTATGGACTTTGCGAGCTTTATAAAGAAGAGATAAAAAAAGCAAGTTTAGTGGCAAATCCAGGTTGTTATACCACTTGTTCGATCTTAAGTCTTTATCCGCTTTTTAAAGAAAGAATCATTGATTTTAACTCAGTTATTATTGATGCAAAAAGTGGGGTAAGCGGAGCAGGAAGAAGTGCAAAGGTGGAAAATCTTTTTTGTGAAGTTAATGAAAATATCAAAGCTTATGGTTTGGCTTCACACCGTCATACTCCTGAAATTGAAGAACATTTAAGCTATGCGGCCAAAGAGAAAATCACTTTACAATTTACCCCTCATCTTGTACCTATGCAAAGAGGAATTTTAATCAGTGCTTATGCAAATTTAAAAGAGAATTTGCAAGAACAAGATATACGCGATATTTATACAAAATACTATCAAAACAATAAATTCATAAGGCTTTTACCGCCGCAGTCGTTTCCGCAGACTCGGTGGGTTAAATCAAGCAATTTTGCGGATATCAATGTTAGTATAGATCAACGCACAAGGCGTGTTATTGTGCTTGGTGCTATTGATAATTTAATTAAAGGCGCAGCAGGACAAGCTGTTCAAAATATGAATTTAATGTTTGATTTTGATGAAGATGAAGGACTTAAATTCTTTGCAAATTTGTAAAGGATAAAAATGTTAATACGAGCTATGCAAAAAAGCGATTATGAAGTCGTTTATAAGCTTTGGTGCGAGATAAAAGGCTTTGGGATAAGAAGCATTGATGATAGCAAAGAAAATATAGAAAATTTTTTAGATAGAAACCCAAATCTTAGCGTTGTAGCAGTGATTGATGAAGAAATTGTAGGAAGTATACTTTGCGGGCATGATGGACGCACAGGGGGATTTTATCATGTATGTGTACATAAAGATCATAGAAAAAAGGGTATAGCACACGAGATGACGAAATTTTGTCTTGAGGCTTTAAAAGCTCAAAAGATCAATAAAATCGCCTTAATCGCCTTTAAAAACAATGATTTGGGCAATGAGTTTTGGAAACATTATGGTTTTACTTTAAGAGAAGATGCGAATTATTACGATCTTTCTTTAAATGAGTATAATCAAACTAGCTTTAATGTTTAAGGAATGATCATGCAAAAATATTTAGAAAAAGCCAATGTCTTAATCGAAGCTTTACCTTATATACGCAAATTTAATTCTAAGATTATACTTATAAAATACGGTGGATCAGCTATGGAAGATGAAGAGCTAAAGCATTGTGTGATGCAAGATATAGCTCTTTTAAAACTCGTGGGTTTAAAGCCTATCATTGTACATGGCGGAGGAAAAGATATTTCTGCTATGTGTGAAAAATTAGGCGTAAAGAGTGAGTTTAAAAACGGTCTTAGAGTTAGTGATAAAGCCACTACTGAAGTAGCAAGCATGGTTTTAAATCATATCAATAAAAATTTAGTTCATAGTTTGCAAAATTTAGGAGTTAAAGCCATAGGGCTTTGTGGTAAAGATGGTGCACTTTTAGAATGTGTGAAAAAAGATGTAAATTTAGCTTTTGTTGGCACGATACAAAAGGTAAATTCGAAAATTTTAGAAGAGCTTTTAGAAAAAGATTTTTTACCTATCATTGCTCCTATTGGCATGGATGAGGATTTTAATACTTATAATATTAACGCTGATGACGCAGCTTGTGCGATTGCTAAGGCTTTAAGGGCTGAAAAACTTGCTTTTTTAACCGATACTGCAGGGCTTTATGAGGATTTTAATGATAAAAATTCTTTGATTTCTAAAATCAGTCTTGAACAAGCTAAAATTTTAGCTCCTAAAATAGAAGGCGGTATGCATGTAAAATTAAAATCTTGCATTGATGCTTGTGAAAATGGAGTTAAAAAGGTGCATATTTTAGATGGGCGCGTGAAGCATTCTTTGTTGCTTGAGTTTTTTACTGATGAAGGTATAGGCACTTTGGTGGGTTAAAGAATGAAAATGGATTATAAAGAACAAAGTCATATTATCCCTACTTATAAGCGTTTTGATATAGTTTTAGAAAAAGGGCAGGGGGTTTATCTTTTTGATGATAAGGCTAAAAAATATCTTGATTTTTCAAGTGGTATAGGCGTTTGTGCTTTAGGATATAATCATGCTAAATTTAATGCTAAAATCAAAGCTCAAGTGGATAAGCTTTTACATACTAGCAATTTATATTATAATGAAAACATAGCCGCTGCAGCTAAAAATTTAGCCAAAGCTAGTGCTTTAGAGCGTGTTTTTTTTACAAATTCTGGCACAGAAAGTATAGAAGGAGCGATGAAAACAGCTAGAAAATACGCCTTTAACAAAGGTATTAAGGGCGGACAATTTATCGCTTTTAAGCATTCTTTTCATGGGCGTACTTTAGGGGCTTTATCGCTTACTGCTAATGAAAAATATCAAAAGCCTTTTAAACCTTTAATTTCAGGGGTTAAATTTGCAAAATATAATGATATTTTAAGCGTTGAAAAACTAGTAAATGAAAAAACTTGCGCCATTATCTTAGAAAGCGTGCAAGGAGAAGGTGGGATAAATCCTGCAAATAAAGATTTTTACAAAGCCTTAAGAAAGCTTTGCGATGAAAAAGATATATTATTAATCGCTGATGAAATTCAATGTGGCATGGGTAGAAGTGGAAAATTTTTTGCCTATGAGCACGCACAAATTTTGCCTGATATTATGACTTCAGCTAAGGCCTTAGGTTGTGGGCTTAGTGTGGGTGCTTTTGTAATAAATCAAAAAGTAGCAAGCAATTCTTTAGAAGCAGGCGATCATGGTAGCACTTATGGGGGAAATCCTTTGGTTTGCGCAGGAGTGAATGCAGTTTTTGAAATTTTTAAAGAAGAAAAAATTTTAGAAAATGTCAATAAACTCACGCCTTATTTAGAGCAAAGTTTAGATGAGTTGATAAAAGAATTTGATTTTTGTAAAAAACGCAAAGGCTTAGGGTTTATGCAAGGGCTTAGTCTTGATAAAAGTGTAAAAGTGTCCAAGGTCATTCAAAAATGCCAAGAAAATGCACTTTTGCTGATAAGTTGCGGGGAGAATGATTTGAGATTTTTACCTCCTTTGATTTTGCAAAAAGAACATATTGATGAAATGAGTGAAAAGTTAAGAAAGGCTCTAAAGAGTTTTTAATAAATTTTGTAAAAAAAGTTTATTCTTTTCCATCTACTATAGGCACAAATAAACATTCTTCTAAAATTTCTTTTTGTAAATTTGTGCCATTTTTTCTAAGGCGTGTGATGAATTGTTTGCCATTGTGTAAAATAGGAGCGACTAAAATCCCGCCATCGCTTAATTGATCGAGTAAAATTTCAGGAATTTGTGTCGCATAAGCAGAAAATAAAATTCTATCATAAGGAGCATAATTTTTCCAGCCATTTTGTCCATCATCAAATTTTACATTGATATTAAAAAGTTCTAATTCTCTGAAAGTTTGAGCGGCTTTTTTGGCTAAATTTTCTATGCGTTCTATGGTAAAAACACGCCTTATGACTTTGCTTAAAATCGCAGCTTGATAGCCGCTTCCACAACCTATCTCTAAAATACTATCAGCATTTTTAAAATCTAAAGCCATAGTCATTTTAGCTACAGTTAAAGGTGAACTAATCCATTGAGAATTTGCCAAAGGCAAAGCATCAAGGCGATAAGCATGGGCTTTTAAAGGAGAAAAAATTTCACGCGGAATTTGACAAAAAGCATTAAAAAGCTCTTCATTGATAAAAACTTTTTGTGCAATTTCTTCAGCCATATTTTGACATCTTTTTTGTTCAAATGCGTTCATTACTTCTCCTATAAATTTAAATAAAAATTGTAACTAAAAAAGTTGAAATAGAGTTAAACTTAGCTATACTTAAATAAAAAGGAAAAAAATGCTTATAAAATTTAAAAATCATAGTCCCAAACTAGGTCAAAATGTTTTTGTTGCAGAGGGAGCTAAAATCATAGGAGAAATAGAAATAGGAGATGAAAGTAGCATTTGGTTTAATTGTGTTTTAAGAGCTGATGTTAATTTTATAAAAATTGGCAAAAGAACCAATATTCAAGATCTTAGCACGGTGCATGTTTGGCATAGGGAATTTGACGAAAAAGGAAAGTTAAAAGATGCTGGTTTTCCTACAATAATAGGAGATGATGTAACCATAGGACATAATTGCGTTATCCATGCTTGTGTGATAAAAAATCGTGTTTTAATCGGAATGAATGCTGTTGTCATGGATAATGCTTTGATAGAAGAAGATAGCATAGTGGGTGCTGGAAGCGTTGTAACAAAGGGTAAAAAATTTCCGCCACGCTCTTTGATACTTGGAAATCCTGCAAAATTTGTGCGTGAATTAAACGATGAAGAAATAAGCTTTCTAAAACAATCCGCTTTAAATTATGTGGATTTTAAAAACGAGTTTTTAAAAGATCTTCAGTGATATTTTGAAGTTTAGGCGAGAGTTTTACTTCAAATTTCACAAAACGATCAAGATCTAAAAAACTCTCATCGAGTTTTGAGATTTGCTCTTTTGTATAATCTTGAATAGTATTTAAAGATGACTTTTTAAGAAGTCTTTTTTCTTTGTAGACTAATTCTAAAAGTTCTTTGCGTTCTAAATTTTCATCTTGATTTGGGTTTTCGTCAAAAACATAAAGCTCATCAAAAAGGATTTTTTGCGTGTTTTTATCATAAACTCTAAAAAGTTTTTTAAAATGAGGTAGGGTTGATTTTTCGTTATTTTCACTGATTTTTATTTTAGGTTTTATACCTTGATCTTCTAAGGCTGCGAGTTTATAAACACAACTAAAAATAGGATCGCTTGAAGCAGTGATCAATCTTTCGCCTACACCAAAGATATCAATAGGTGCGTTTTGTTCTTTGAGTTTTTTAATGCTCCATTCATCAAGGGCGTTAGAAACTATGATTTTACATTTTTGAAGTCCTGCTTGATCAAGTTCTTGTCTGATTTTCAAACTCAACTCAAATAAATTTCCAGAATCTATTCTCACACCGCCTTCTTGGATACCAAATTCTTTAAAAACTTTAATTGCATTTTTAAGTCCGCTATTTAGACAATCATAAGTATCAATCAAAAAAACAGGATTTTTTGGATAAATTTTCACATAAGCTTTAAAAGCTTCAAGTTCATTTTCAAACATTTGCACCCAAGAATGTGCCATAGTTCCATTGATAGGGATATTATAAATTTTTCCTGCTAAAGTACAAGCACTTCCTATGCAACCTCCTATAAAAGCTGCTCTTGCCCCTTTTAAGGCCGCTTCACTTCCTTGTGCTCTGCGTGAGCCAAATTCTAAAATTTTACTGTTTTTAGCTGCACGCACGATACGATTGGTTTTGGTAGCAATAAGGCTTTGGTGGTTTAAACTTAAAAGTAAAAAAGTTTCTAAAAGCTGTGCTTCTATGGTTGTAGCTTTAATACATAGCAAAGGTTCGTTTGGAAAAATCACTTCTCCTTCACGCATAGCATAAATTTCACCTTTAAATTTAAAGTTAGCTAAAAAATCTAAAAATTCTGTATCAAAAATACCTTGTTTTCTTAAAAATTCTATATCTTCTGCATCAAAACTCAAATTTTCAACAAAGTCTAAAATATCTTCAAGACCTGCAAAAATAGCAAAAGATCCTGAATCTGGAATTTTTCTAAAAAATATATCAAAATAACAAATTTGATCTTTTTTATTGTTTTTGAAATAGCCTTGAGACATTGTAAATTCATAAAAATCACAAAGTAAGGCTAAAGAAGTTTTAGAAGTCATCAAAGCTTATACTACCCTTAGAATAATTCGTTACTTTACTTTCAAAGAAATTGCTCTTTTGATCGTTAAATTTTGAAAAATCATCTACCCATTTAATAGGATGTTTTGCATTGTATAGCTTGTCTAAATTGATTGCGCTTAATCTTTGATCTACAAGATAATGGATATATTCTTCTATGATATCATCAGTAAAGCCCATGATTTGATTTTGAGTGATGTATTTACCCCATTTGATCTCAAGATCTCCAGCTTTTTTAAACATATCATAAATTTTATTGATATTTTCATCATGGAACAAATCAGGTCTTTCTTTGCGTACTGAATTGATCATATTTTGAAATAATAAAAGATGTGTGATTTCATCTCTTTGGATAAAGCGGATCATTTGTGCTGAACCTAGCATTTTTCCTGCACGTGCAAGTGCGTAAATAGCAGTAAAACCACTATAAAAATATACTCCTTCTAAAATTTGATTTGCCACCATAGCTAAAAGAAGTTTATTATCATCTACATCGCCTGCTAATTCTTCATAAATGCTTGAAATAAAGTCATTTTTTTCACGCAAAGTTTCATCATGCTTTTCCATTTCATAAATCAAATCTGTATTATCGCAAATCGCTTCTACCATAACAGCGTAAGATTTTGAATGGTTTGCCTCTTCATAAGCTTGGCGTGCTAAAACCGCATTGATTTCAGGAGCTGTGATATAAGGGTTGATATTATCTGCTAAATTATTGGTTTGAAAACTATCCATAGAAATAAGCTGACTCCAAACTAAATCATACATTCTTTTTTCACCTGTGGTTAAATTACAGCGATAATCAAGTGCATCTTTAGTTGTATCCACTTCTTTTGGAAACCAAGTATTTGCCTCCATTAAATCCCAAAGTTTTAAAGCCCAAGTATATTTTGCCTTAGTGAAATTTAAAATTCCATGTGGGTTACCATCAAAAACTTTACGATCTCCTAGGGTTTCGTTTGAGCTTGGATTGTAAATTCTTTTTCTTTGCATTTTTTAACCTTTCTTTATGCTTTGGTGGCTATACAACTTTGAGTTAAAATATCATGTAAATTTAAACGATCTTTTCTTACAAAACTGACAAATAAACCAAAGAGTAAGCCAAAACTTATAATAAATATCACATATCTTAGTAAAATTCTAAGAAAACTTAGTTTCTTTCCCGTTTTTATATCAATAAGATATAAATCATATGCTTTAAGACCTGGGCTTTGTGCCTTTTTTGTTAAAAAAATAGCTTGAATCAAACCAAATAAAAAAGTACATAAAGTTGTGATAAAATGGTTGTTTAAAAAAGCTTCTTTAGAGCCTAATATAAAATAAAATAAATATAAAATAGGAACATAAATAAGAAAAATATCTATAAGCAAAGCTCTAAATCTTAACCATCTAGAGCTAATTTTTGCTTTAGTTTTCATTTAATTTCCACGACTTCCTGGTTTTATGGCTTTGCTCCCTTTTTTACAAAGCGGACAATTTGTTTCATCATAAATTTCAAATTCAAAATTTCCTAGAGTAAAGAGTGGTAAATTTTCAGGTAATTTCGCATTATCTTTTCTTGGAGATTTTAGATTTTCTACCGCACAAAAACCACGATTTGCTAATGCTGCAAAACCTACAACAATGCCACCTAAACTTTCAATGATTTTTGCACTCTCTAAAGCACTACCACCTGTAGTAATGATATCTTCACAAATTATAAATTTTTCACCCTTTTTTACTTCAAAACCACGTCTTAAAGTCATTTCTTTATTTACTCTTTCAGTGAAGATAAAACGTTTACTACAAGCTCTCGCAAGCTCATAACCTGCTAAAATTCCACCTAAAGCAGGAGAACAAATGCTATCAAATTCTATCTTATAGCTTGCAATAATCTTTGCAAGTTCATCACAAAGTTTTGCTGCTAATTTTGGATCCTCTAAAACTTTTGCACTTTGAAGATAAAATTGCGAATGTTTACCTGAACTTAGTAAAAAATGCCCTTCTAAATAAGCACCACAATCTTTATAAATTTGCTCTAAATTCATCGTTAAACCTTTAAAAGTTCACTTTCTTTGCTTTTTACACTCTCATCAATTTTTGTTGTATAGGTGTCGGTAAGTTTTTGCACTTCATCATAAGCTTTTTTTGCTTCATCTTCGCTTATTGCCTTATCTTTTTCTAGTTTTTTAACTGCATCGTTGGCATCTTTGCGTATATTTCTTATAGAAACTTTTGCCTTTTCACCCATAGCTTTAGCTTGCTTTACGTTTTCTTCTCTTTGCTCTCTAGTCATCGGAGGGAAAAATAATTTTACACTTTCGCCGTCATTGTTTGGATTTACACCGATATTTGCAGCTGCAATAGCACTTTCTATGGTTTTTAGTAAAGGTTTTTCCCAAGGAGTGATGCTAATAGTTGAAGCATCGCTTGCTAAAACAGTTGCTACTTGATTTAAAGGAGTTTGAGTTCCGTAATAATCCACTGTAATATGATCTAAAATATGGGTATTAACTTTTCCAGTTCTTAAAGTGGTGAAGTCTTTTTTTAAGGCTTCTAAAGATTTTTCACTTTGGGTTTTTTGTTTGTTAAAAATTTCACTTAGCATTATCATTTCCTTTAATTATTTACTTGAATTAACATCGCTTGGAAGTTGTGGTGCACTTGGAGCGATAGAATTTGTGTTTGGGGTAGCAGGCACAATAGGAGCGCTTGGAATAGTAGTGTTGTTTTCTACTTTAATTTTCTCTGCTAGAGAGTCCTTGCTAGCTTTATTGTATAAATAACCAAGACCAATAGTATTTGCAATAAGTAAAATTCCCATAATAAAGGTAAATTTTGCTAAAAATCCAGCCGGTCCTTTGGCGCCAAATAAACTTTCATTGCTTCCACTATAAGCTCCAAGTCCTATACTTGAACTTTTTTGAAGTAAAACTGCTATACAAATAACTACAACGATGATAAATTGTAAAATGATTAAAAGAGTGATCATTGAAAATTCCTAAAAGTTAATTTTTAAATGATTATTTTAGCTAAATAAAACTTGAAAAGTTTTGAAACTTGATAAGTTTTTGTGAGAAAAATCCCACAAAAACTTATCTGCTATTGAAGCTTCTTAAGATATTAAGTAAAGATACGAAAAGATTAACAAAATCAAGATAAAGTGCTACTGCACCTTCGATTGGAGTTTCATAATTTCCGCGGATAATATTTTGCGTATCATAAAGAATGTAAAATGAAAATAATATTGCAGCTACTGCTGAAATAGCTAGATTAACTATACTGCTTTGGAAGAAAAGGTTTAGTAAAGATGCTGCTACAATAACGATTAATACTATAAATAAAGCTTTACCCATAACAGTAAAATCTTTTTTTGTATTCATAGCAAATACACTAAGTCCTGCAAAAGCAACCGTTGTTAAAGCAAAAGCTTGAGCGATGATAATTCCTCCAGCTGGTAGAGCTAAAACTGAAATAAGTAAAGGTGTAAGCGTTAAACCTGAGCAGAAAGTAAAACCAAAAAGTAAAACAAGATTTAATGGAGCCTCTCTTTTTTTCCATTGCAAAGCAAATAAAAGTCCGATTTCAACAGCAAAAAGGATCCAAAAAGTTACTTGTGATTGTATAAAAAATGATGCTAAAGCAAAAATTCCTACATATGCACCTACTGTTGCAGCTAATAATGAAGCAGCAAAAAGTTGATAAGTTTGTTTAATAAAAATACTTAATTCGCTTGAGCGTGTATTTTCAAATTCTTTTGATCTTGAGTAGTCTCTATCATAAAGACTCATAAAATTCTCCTTGCAAAATTGTTAGATTTTTTAAAATCTTGAGCGAAATCTAACATATTAGACTAAATAAAAAGTTAATTTATATAATATCTTAATGCTTAAATGAAATCTTTGCTGAAATTTTGTTATAATTTCAAGATTTTAGTTTTAGGTTGGTTTTATGGAAAATCTTATTAGCGGTGCGATTAAGTTTATGCAAGAAGACTTTAAGGAGCATGAAGAACTTTTTGAAAGTCTAAAAAATAAGCAAAATCCCCATACTCTTTTTATAGGTTGTTCTGATTCTAGAGTAATTCCAAATTTGATCACTAATACGGGTCCAGGTGAGCTTTTTGTAATACGAAATATTGCAAATATAGTTCCACCTTATCGCGTTGGAGAAGATTACTTGGCGACAACTTCAGCAATAGAGTATGCTTTAAATTCATTGCATATTAAAAATATCGTCGTTTGTGGCCATAGTAATTGTGGAGGTTGCAATGCTCTTTATTATTCTGATGAAGAGTTAAATAAAATTCCTAACGTGAAAAAATGGCTTACTATGTTAGATCCGATAAAAAAAGATGTGATGATTTTTGCAAGAGACGATTTGGCTATGCGTTCATGGCTTACAGAAAAATTAAATTTAGTAAATTCTTTGCAAAATATACTTACTTATCCAGGCGTGCAAGAAGCTTTAGATGAAGGAAAAATAGAAGTACATGCTTGGTATTATATTATAGAGACAGGTGAAATTTATGAGTATGATTTTAAAGCAAAAATTTTTACTTTAATACAAGATAGGAAAGTTCAATGAAGAAAATTATTTTTAGTTTATGTTTTTTTATTTTATACCTTGGAGCACAAGAATTTAAATTTATTGATGCGAATATTAGTAAAGAAGATGAAGGAATTTATGCTTTAGTTGAAAAATATGTTGATCTTAACAATCAAATTAAAGAATTTAAGAAAAACAATGATGAAAATTCAAGCACTTTTAATGGTATTTTAAGTGAATTTGAAAAAGACAAAAAGACTATTTTAGCAAAAATACCCGATATGATAGTAGGACAAAAGATTAATGAAGAGGCAGTGGCTAGATTTTTAAAAGCAAAAGAAAAATTACTAGATGTTCAAAAAAAGAATATTAATAAGCCTTACATTTATACAGATGCCACTCTTAATCTAGTTTATTTTAACATTGTGGAAAGTTTTTATTCTTCTTTGTTTGAAGTGGAAAAACTTTTTAAAAATACAGCAAGTAGTGAAGATTTAATTGCTACTGTTGATAAGGCAATGGAAAATTTACAAAATTCTTCTAGTGTAAATTTAGATAGTTTTAAAAGCAAAATTACAAATCCAGAAGAATTGGAAAAAATTACCCTAAAAGAAAGATATATTGGTAACGCTCTAGATTCTTATTCTGAAATTCTTAAGTATTTACGATCAAATGCAGATTTGCTTGAAAGTAATTATATTTTTTCACTACTTGAGCTTCAAGTTTGGATAGATCGTATAAACGAGGCAATTGGGGTAAGTTTTGTTAATATCGGAAAAATAGTAATTTCTGCTTTGGTTTTAGTTTTTTTTATATCTTTAAGACGTTTTTTTGCAAATATAGTATATTTTTTCCTTGTTCGGCTTTTTTATAGAAATAAAAATGATGTAGATGATATTAAAGTTATTTTTATTGAGAATATTAAAAAACCAGTGAGTTTTTTTCTGATTGTTTATGCTATTTCGATTTGTCTTACTATAGCAACTTATCCTGCACCTTTAAGTATTAATTTGAGTAATTTTTTCCACATAATTTATGCGGTTTTGATTGCATGGCTTATTTTAAAAATGCTTGATGGTTATGGAATGGTACTAGTTTCTAAGCTTGCTCAAAAAAGCGGAAAAAAAGAAGTTGTAAATTTAATTATTAAAATTTTATATTTTGTTATTATTATCATAGCTTTATTATATATCCTTGCTCAGCTTGGTTTTAATATTTCAGCTATTATTGCATCTTTGGGAATTGGTGGTTTAGCTGTTGCTTTAGCAGCGAAAGATATAATTGCAAATTTCTTTGCTTCTATACTTTTACTTTTTGATAATAGTTTTAATCAAGGAGATTGGGTAGAGGTTTCAGGTATAGAAGGAACAGTAGTTGAAATAGGACTTAGAAAAACTACTATTAGAACTTTTGATAATTGTCTCGTATTTTTACCAAATTCAACTATTATGGGAGCTAATATCAAAAATTGGAGTAAAAGACGCATGGGTCGCCATGTTAGAATGTATTTGGGTGTTGGTTATGATGCTACTCCTGAAAAATTAGATCAATGTGTAAAAGATTTGAAAGAATTTTTGGATACAAGTGATTTGGTAGCTCACGATGAGGATAGTGCATTAAAATATGGTGATCATACGACAAAATATCGTCAAAATCTTGTATCTATTAACGATTTAGAAGGCTATAAAAATGCTTGTTATGTGGCTTTAAGCGAATTTGCAGATAGTAGTATTAATATAGAGCTTTATTTTTATACCAAAGAAATAGGTGGAAAAGATTTTAGAGAAGCTAGACAAAGTTTAATGCTTGAGTTTATGCGTATAATTGAAAAAAATGGTTTAACCTTTGCTTTCCCAAGTCGCAGTATTTATATAGAAAATTTACCACCCCTTGATTTGCAAGCAAAAGCTATAAAATAGCAAGATTTTATCTTGCTATTTTTTTAAACTGGCATAACGCGTATATTTGGACTTAATTCTTCTTGTAAAATTGTTTCAATAGCATAAAGTGTTGCACCACTTCCACTAGAACAACCACTACAAGCACCAAGATAACGAATATAAACATCAATTGCTGCGCCTTCAGCCTTTTGTATATCAATTACTTCCAAATCTCCACCATCATTATGAAGCATAGGGCGAATTTCAGCATCTAAAACACTTTCAACTGCTTTTAATTGTCCTACTACGGTCATTTCATCAAAAGCTACATCACTTTTCATTGTATTTTTGAGTTTTTCTCTATCCATCTCGGCTCTGGTTTCAGCTAAAATATCTACAAGGTAATAATCTCTTTTTTCATGTCCGCCTGGTTTGATACAGGACTTGCAAAAAGCACCTGCTTTAGTATATTGTGTGATTTCTTCTACACTATGCAAATCATTAAGTTTAATCACTTCTTTAATAGTTCCAAGACTTACTCTAGCGCACTCACAAACTATAATTTGATCTTCAAAATCTTCAGGACTTATACCTTTATAATGAGCTGCTGCTTGTTTGATTACATCATAAGCCATAACCGAACAGTGCATTTTTTGAGGTGGAACAGCTGGAGTTTCTGGATTATCACGCATAGCAAATTCCACATCTAAATTTGTGATTTTTACTGCTTCATCTACAGTTTTTCCTATGCAAAGATCTACCATAGTATCACTACTTGCTATAGCTGTACCACAACCAAAACTTTTAAATTTTGCATCGATAATTTTATCAGTTTTTTCATCTACAAGCCAAAAAAGTCTTACTGCATCACCGCAACTTTCTGCGCCAAAATCAGCTACGATCAATTTTGCATTGCGTGCTTTAGCATCTTCTTCGCTAAATTCTCCCATATGTTGAGGATTATTCATTCTATCTTGAACTTTTTGTGAATACTCATCCCAAATGGATCCACCAATTAAACTATTTTTTCCCATTTTTCATCCTTATTTGTAATTATTTGGATTATAAGCATAAGTACAAGAAATTGCTCTTAATCTCTGTGTTGCATTTTTAATTTGTTTTGCTGCATAATCAATTTCTTCTTCAGTGTTAAAACGTGACAAAGAAAGTCTTAAAGCTGTATGCGCTAAATCATGCTCCGCACCGATAGCTTCCATAATAGGATTGCTTTCTAAAGCTTCACTTGCACAGGCTGAGCCCGTACTTGCAGCTATACCATTTTTATTTAAATCCCAAAGCATTGCTTCGCCTTCAACACCTTTAATACTTGCTAAGATTGTATTAGGCACACGGTGTTCCCTTTTTCCAACCACTGTTGTATCAGGCAAGGCTAAAATTTGATCTTCTAGTTTATCTCTTAAACGGCGTATATGAGAATCTTCAAAATCAAGCATAGTATTTGCAATACGCAAAGCCTCGCCCATAGCCACTATATAAGGCACATTTAAAGTTCCACTTCTACGACCACCCATGTGTTCTCCACCGTGTAAAAGTGGAGTAAGTTTAAGTCCTTTTTTTATAAAAAGTCCACCCACACCCTTTGGTCCATGAAATTTATGCGCCGAAAATGAAGCAAAATCAACTCCTACTTGAGTCAAATTAACCTTTATTTTGCCTACTGCTTGAGTAGCATCTGTATGAAAAAGAGCGCCAAATTCATGTGCAAGTTCTGCCATCGCTTTAATATCAAAAATCATACCTGTTTCATTATTTGCCCACATAACACTTACAAGTGCTGTTTTATCGCTAATCACTTTACGTAAATCTTCTACAGTAGAAACCCCTTCTTCATTTACAGGGAGTTCTATGACTTTTACTCCAAGACTTTTTAAAAAATAAGCAGCAGCGGTAACAGCAGGGTGTTCTACGCTAGAAATAATCACTTCATTGCGTTCTTTATCTAAAATATGATCAAAATACACACCCTTAAGCACCCAGTTAATGCTTTCTGTCGCACAGGAGGTTACAACTATGTCATCTAGGTCATTTGCTCCAAGTCCTGCATAAAGTTTATCCAAAGCTTCTCTTAAGGCAGGATGTGTTGCGCTACCATATTGATGAAGGCTATTTGGATTTCCATACATATCCTTTAAAAAAGGTAGCATCAACTCATAAGCATTAGGATCAAGCATCGTCGTTGCATTGTTATCTAAATATACTTTCACTTTAAAATCCTTAATTTATCCTTAACTTTAATTAGGATATTTTTTATCTTTATTCGAAAATGGATAATAACAAAAATTTATAAAAATTAGGTTAAAAATTATAACAAAAATAAAATGTTAAAGTAAAATTTTAAAGTGAAATATTTTGTGGATTTTATATAGTAAAAATGAGAAATACTATTTCTTAAATTTTTCTTCGTAATACTTTACTATTTTTGAATCTTCTTTGACTGTATGTTTAAAGATAAAATCTTGAACAACGAGATCTAGCTTTTCAGTCATTATATTTACAAATTTAGCTTCACTGATGATAATTTCTTCAATTTCTAAGATAATTTTTCTGTGAATTCTTGTATGATGGTTGATATAAGGATATTCTATTTCTCTCATAAAGGCTTCTTCATCTGAAAAATGTCTATTGATCATTATCAACAACTCTCTTAAAACAATTTTTAATTCTTTTGTTTCAACATGACGTTGGCTCATTAAAGAGAGTTTTTTAGAAATTTCAAAAAGTTCTTTATGTTGATGATCTAAAAGATCATTATTCATTGAAATAATTTTTTCACTATAAATCATGGTTTTGAGTGCTTTTATATTTATATTTTTTCGGGGGCGAATTATAATGTTATTATACTTAAAATTTTATTAATTAATCATATAAAAATTATTATTATTGAAATATTTATAATTTATATATTTTTTGTAAAAATTATTTTAAACCATCACAGACATATAAGAGTTTAGAATTTTATTTATATTTGCTTGTTTTTGGCGACGATCTAGAAAATTTTCTATAGAATTAGAGCGTAGTTGATTTACCTCTTCTAATCTTTGCGTGTCTTGACTTTGGTTTTGATATTGTTTTTTAAAAGCATCAAAATCATTGCGAGTTTGATCGATATAAATTTGAAATATTGAGCTTGAATTTGCAAATTCTCTTAAATCCATATCTTTTTGGTAGTTAATATATTGTTGAAAAAATACAGATAGTTTGTCTTGAGTACTTGTTTTTTTATCTATGCCATTAACATAAAGATAAAGATCAAAACTCATCTTTTTTTCATTTTCTTTTTTAATATAATCTTCTATATCCATTTCGCCTTTAAGAATTTTTTGTAAATTTTGATGAGAGCTCAGTTCTAGAGTGACAGGTTTCATAAAAAAGTTAAATTCTTTTTCATTTTGGGTTTTTATATCATGGTAGATAAAATTCATTAAAAGACCAGATTTTGATACTTCTGCATTTTTAGTTAAATAAGGTTTTAAAATTTCATTAGAAGAAGTATTTTCTATGGCTTTATTAAAATGAAAATTAGTTATTTTATTATCTAACATTAAAGTATTTAAATTTGTGATATTGCTTAATGCTAAATCAATTTCTTCTTGATTGTTGTAAATTCTTGAAATTTGGCCCAAAAATTCTCCATTATCTGTTGAAAAACCTGATGATAGTTTTGAAATAAAATCGCGATTTAAATAAGCATTATCATCTTGTAAAAATTCTGAATTTATAGATTTTAATGAACTATGATAGCTATTTAAAAGATAAGGTAGATCAATTTTATTATAATTTAAAATTTCATCTTGTTTCGTGAGTTCTTTTGCTATACTTCTAACGCTTTTAATATTGATATCATAAGATTCTGGTATATTGGCAATTTTATTTAAATCTTTATCGAAAAAACCTTCTTCATTGATTCTAAATCCAAATTCACTGGCATAAGTGGTATTATTAAAAATATAACTTAATTGTTCTAAGCTATTTTCATTTCCTTCTTGTTCTAAAGCTTTGCTATCTTTAATTAAATTTAGAGCAGAGCTATTCTGTAAAGGATTAGATAAGGTTAAATTTTGATACGGATTTGCCGAATTTATAGTCATTTTAAATCTTTCCAAAATATTGCTGATTTTTTATAAGCAAAAGGTGTGCCAAGTTTTTTAAAAATTAAATTCAGTCAAAAATTAGAAAACATTTGATAGTATTTAGCTTTTCTTTTAATTTGAAAAATAAAAATTTATCTAAATAAGGAAAGCGTATGCCAAAGATGAAAAGCGTTAAAAGCGCAGTTAAACGCTTCAAAGTAGGTAAAAATAAAATCAAAAGAGGCTCAGCTTTTAGAAGTCATATTTTGACTAAAAAACCTGCAAAAAGAATGCGTGATCTTCGCACAGCTAAATATGTGCATAACACAAATGTAAAAGCTGTTGAAAAAATGCTAGGAATTTAAGTTTTTGACTAAAAGTCATTCAAACTCCCCTCTGAGATAAAATTTCAAGGGTAAGCTCCAAATTTGGACGCCACTTTATGAAAGGAAATAAAAATGGCAAGAGTAAAAACAGGTGTTGTTAGACGCCGCAGACACAAAAAAGTTTTAAAATTAGCACGTGGTTTTTATAGTGGACGCCGTAAACATTTTAGAAAAGCGAAAGAACAATTAGAAAGAAGTCTAGTCTATGCTTATCGTGATAGACGCCGCAAAAAAAGAGACTTTCGCCGTCTTTGGATTGTGCGTATCAATGCTGCTTGTAGGCTTAATGATTTAAGTTATTCAAGATTTATTAATGGTCTTAAAAAAGCAGGTATTGAACTTGATAGAAAAATTCTAGCAGATCTAGCTATGAATGATGCTGCTGCTTTTGCAAAAATTGCAGAGGCCGCAAAAAAAGCACTTTAATTTTTTAGTGTAAGAATTTCAAGATTTTATCTTGAAATTCTTAAAATTCTAAACAACCTTACAGCATAAATTTTATTCTCAAAAATTTTTTTACATTTTATTTTTTTTATTTATCATTGAATTTATATAAAATCACATTTATTGTGCCTTGAAGCTTTTAAAACGACTAAATTCTACAGTATGTAATTTTTAAATTATCCAAAAAGAATTTAACGACTTTAACAACATCCATCCTAATAATTTTAAAATTATCAGGATGAAATTTTTAACAAGTAGGAGAGTAAAAACTAATTAAACTAAGTATGATCTTTTATAAGATTACCAAAGATAATTAAACTGAGTAAATCCTGTATGGGTATTGCCATCTTTATCAAACATTCCATTATAGTTTAAACTAAAATAGAAAGCTTCATTAACAGGAATAATTAAAGAAGTGCTTACAAATTTTTGTACTCTTGGTAAATCAAACTCATCACTTACTTTTACACTTCCAAATCTA
>NZ_MJYA01000063.1:69181-70951 GCF_001763075.1 Campylobacter sp. BCW_4321
CCAAATCTAGCCTCCGCTTCTACTTTAGGATTGATATTAAACTTAGCTCCAAGTTCTACTGAAGTTTTTAAATTAGGCAACCAATCTCTAAACCAAGTAAAGCTTGTTTTAGTAGAGAAAAGATTTAAATAGTTTGCATAGGTTCTTTCTCCACCTTTAACTGTTGCTTGTCCTATAGTGTCTTTCATAGAAAAAGCTTCAGTATAGCCTCCTTCATAAGCAAGACCTATTTCAGGGGAGAATATATCTTTATTAGAAATAAAATTCATACCTAAGGCTGTATTGACTCCATAAGCATAAGAATTAGGTTCAGCTTTAGCTTCATTCGTTCCTATTTTTTTAGTTAAATCATTTTTAATCAAAGCAGCTTTACCTTGAGCTTTGATATAAACTTCTTGACCTTTTTCTGTAGTAAATAAGGTATTAAAGTATTTTAAACCTGCATAATAGGTTCTATTATTAATATCAAAATAAGTTGAACCCATTTTTGTATCTTCATAACCTGCATACACGCCATATATTCCACTGTCTTTTAAAGTAGAATAACCTATAATGGTTCCTTTAGTGTGTCCTTTACTTTCTTCATTTAAAGAAAGTTCAACATTCTGTGAAGAAGTATAAGGAAGGATGAATAAAGAATGTTCTTTATTAGAACCATAGCTTCCATTATTTAAATCACTCTTTATATAATCACTTGCATCTGCATATAAATTACCCTTTTCAGACATAGCAATGCTTTGAGATTTACTTGAAGAAGCTAAAGCAAAAGTTTGCATAGAATTACCCATAACATTGTCTATAAAGGTAGATCTTCTTGAAGTAGTAGAGATTAAAGATCTAAAGGTTGCACCTGATATGGAGGCATTAAGATTAAAATCTGTAGTAAGCTTTCCTGTTATTGGATCAAAGCTTAAAGATATTTCTCCACCTCCATTGGTTCCTATATTGCCAATATTGTTTTGATTAACACCTGAGATGATATCATTTATATTATCAAGTTGTCCTAGATCGAGATTACCCTCATCTATAGTAATTTTATCAGCACTTACATTTCCATTTCCACTTCCACCTACAACTATAGTGTCTAATTTACCCGTATCTTTATCTGTAGTAACAAGCCAATCTTCTATGACTATGCTACCAGATCCGCTGTTAACTAAATGATTACCACTATTATCTTTATCTATGGTTCCTTGGTTATTAACAAAGATGGTTCCACTACCTTCATTTTTAATACCACTTGTAATAGTCGCATCAGAATCATTTTTTAAACTTAAATTATTATTACTTCTATTGAAGATATTACCATAAATAATTCCATTGTCAGTATTTAAAATACCACTTCCTTTTGCAGAAGCAATAAGACCTCCATTTTCAATAGTGATACCATATTCTTGTTTTTCTTGTCCTTCTTTTCCTATGGTTCCAGTATTTATAATACCCCCATTACCACCTTGGATAGTTCCAGATACATTGATGCTAGTATTTACTTGCTTACCGCCACCTATATAAATACCTGCATTACCACCTTCTAATCTACCCCCTGCTTTAACTTCAATGCCTTCACCCTCAATACCATTTTTACTTCCATCTATATGGATTGCATCATTGCCTGCTTTAATAACACCACCACTTTCTATAGTGATTTTACCAATATTAACGGGCTTTTTATTTGTATCAAATGCATAAAAAGTTATACCATTGTTGCCTGCTTCTATAGTTCCTTTATTTGTAAGGGTTTCTATCTTGTTGCCATCACCTATGAAGATA